>JBDRFR010000187.1:0-4688 GCA_043818675.1 Nanobdellota archaeon | reverse complement strand
ATTAAAAACTAATCTTATCATTCATTTCCGTCTTTGAATCTTTTATTGAATCTTTTTGGAGCTCAATGATGTATTTTGATTTTTTCTTTGGAGTGTAGAATGTGAATGGCTTAAAATTATTTTTTATCTCTGCAACCTTTTTGTTTTTGTCGAGGAATAAAACATCTATTGGGTAAAAAACAAAGAGCATGTGCAGCGGGTTTATTTTTTCTTTTTTGAAAATAAAAACTAAAGTTTTTGGCTTTGTCGAGAGCATTAAGCCTAAAGTTTTGGAAAAAATACTTCTGCAGATTTTGTATTTCTTTGCCAGAATTGTTTTTCTTGTAAGGTTTTTTATTGGCATGCTAATTATACTTTAGAAACTGATATATAAAAACCTTCGTTTTTATTCTTGATTGTTTTTGACAAAATGCCGCAAACGAGCTTATCCAAAACCAAAAGATTTATACGAAAGAAATCAAAGATTTCTAAGCATAAATCTCCAAAAATGCTTTGCATTTTCGATAGATTTATATATTGCAAATGTTTACAATTGTAATATGTTGGTGTCCAATGCTTCAACTTTGATATTACTTGCCAAATCGTCGGCATTAATTAAATTTTTAGATAAGGTTAAACAATTAATAATACCTAAAGTAGTTTATCAAGAAATCACAGACAAAAAGGAAACATTTGACGCATTATTGATAAAAAAAGAGATTAGAAAAAATAGAATAATTATAAAAGATGTAAATAGAAGGTCGTACATAAATATATTGAAACATTTTAAACTTGATGAAGGGGAAGCTGCAACTTATGCTTTGTTTAAAACTGGAATGGGAAGGGCGCTTTTAACTGATGACGGTGAGTTAATAAAGCTGTGTAAAATTGAGGGTATTCCCTTTATCTGCGCAATGGCTATTGTTGCTAGATTATTTGAAAAAAATGCGTTAAATAAAGAAGAGGCTTTGGAAAAACTAAAAAATCTTTATGCGTATGGGAGGTATACAAACGATATTTATGATTTTTTTAAAGGCAAGGTGCTGAGCAAATCTTAAAGGGATTTCCGGCGCCCCAAAAGACTTTTAAGGCGGTGTAAAATGGAAACAGTTTCAATAAGATTAAAAAAACTTAAGGAGTTGGATTTTTTTGGAAAAATGCTAAATGAGAGCAGGTCAGAGTTAATAAGAGATCTGTTAGAAGAAGGCAAGAAAATGAAAGCTATAGAATTATATAAGCATAAAAAAATAAGCTTGGGTTTGGCTTCTAGGTTTGCAGAAATAAGCATAAGCGATTTTATGGATTTGCTGGAAGAGTATAATGTAAAATTGAATTTAACTTTTGAAGACGCCAAATTGGCTATGAAACATGCTGAGAAGATGTTATGATTTTTATGAAAAAATTTGTAATTTTCAAATAATAACAAAGTTTTAAATATAAATTACCTATGCCTCTTCTTTAAGAGGGTGTTTTTGAAAGGATAATCTTTTATAGCTTATTTTTATCCTTAAAATCAAAACCTTTAAACAAAGCAAATCTAAAAATTTGCGTGGATTTGAAAAACTTTTGTTTTTCAAACCAATGAAAATAAGTATTTTCAAGCTTAAATGTCGAAAATCAAAAATGATTTTCGAAACCTTTAAATATGATTAAGAAAATATTTCAAGGAACTGTTAGTAAAACATATCTATATCGCTAAATTTCAATTAAATAAAAAGCAAAAGAGAGGGGTTATAATGGAAAATAAAGAGGGTAAGCTTGAGTTAAAATCTATATTATTGGTTTCTGTGGTTTTGTTCGCATCATTCGCAATTCTGGTTTTTAGTTCAGACGGGATAGATGCAACATTCCCAGAAAATGCGACTAATGCAAGCGCATATTTTGGATATAGCCCTAGTGCCAACAATGCTTCTTTTAATGGAACTAATGCTTCCTTTCATTGTACTGTTATGGCTAATGGAACCGTTGCTAATAATATAACTAATGTTTCTTTGTTTATATCTACAAACCAGACTTCAACAGATTCAGCCCTTAAAAATCAAACACTAAATACCACAACAATAGGTGTTAACCCCGAAGTTATTATCTTTAATATAACAACAGCGTTTGATGAAGGGACCTATTGGTGGTTCTGCGAAGCTGAAAATAACGTAAGTGATAATATAAACTATAACACAACTACCAATCGTACATTTATAATTGATTATAGTGGTCCAGGATATACAAATCTTACCAATACTACAAATACTGATGTTTCTACTGGCGATGTAATTTACATATCAGCGAACTTTACAGATACATATACCACTATTCATACAGTGAGGCTTTTTGTAAATATTACTGGTTCTGCAGACACTGAGGTGGCTACAGCGGAGGGGGCTAATAGTACTATTTCAAATTTATCTTATACTATACCGGGTCATTTACTTGATGATGTTTTGAACTTTACTTTATGGGCAAATGATTCTGTAAATAATTGGAATATATCTTCTCCTATAATATTTGAAGTTACAAAAGATGGGACTCCTCCAGGCATTACTTTGAACAAACCAATTAGTTTGTTTAACCAAACTAGCACATCAATAGAGTTTAACTTTACAGCATATGATAATAACAATAGTGAGTTGTATAACTTTACATGCGGTATAAATACTTCATTAGGGGGTTCAGTCTTTGTTGTAAATATATCGAATATTGATGTCACTAATGGAACTGCTCAGTTAAATTCAACAACAAATATATCAACTACATTATCCAATGGTACATATACCTGGAATGTAAGCTGTACAGATAAAGCTGGCAACTTAAATACTTCTTTGAGTCAAACATTTACAATTGACCAGATAGCTCCTGTTTTTGATCAATATAACTTTACACATAATGCAACTTCTGATTTTACTGATCCTGTTGGTTTTGGACTTAACACTTCAGATTTTGCAAGTTCAGCGCAAGGAAGGACAATATATGCAAGAGCAAACTGGACTGATAATTTGACGCAGCCATATATAGGTGTACTGCAGTTTTATAATGTATCTAAAGCAGCTGGATCAAGATGGCAAACCTTGAATACAAGTTATTCTAATATCTCCCTATATGAGTATTGGACAAACTTTTCCTATCCTATACCAAAAGCACACGATGTATTTGAAGGTCAGAATGTAAGCTTTAGAATTGTTGCTAATGATACTCTGGGAAATATAAATGACTCTATGAGTGTTAAGAACTTCACAATACAGATTAATGATACAACTGCTCCTACTATAACTATTACTCTCCCTGCAGCTAACAACAGCAACCAATCTTCTGATACATTAACTGTGAATTGGACTATTGATGAAAATAACCCATTAACTGAGATTAATATCAGCGTTGATGGTGTCGGTTTAGGAACTCAGATAGAAAGTCCTGAGTGTAATAAGTGGACTAGGCACACCACGGACACTGCGGACTTTAGAAATGGCACTTTGACTACAACAAATACTCCTACTGGTTGCGGTTTAGGAAATGGAACTCATTACGTTGTTGTTCAGTCAACAGACTCATGGGGCAACTCTTTCCTCGAGAACAGGACTTTTAATGTTGAGTCAGCTAGTATCCCGAGTATAAATCTGACTAGCTTAAGTAATGGTTCTATAGGTATAACTGACTCCTTCAATGGCTCTTCTGTTACCCCTTATACTGGATTGAATTTCACAGCTCTTGATGGTGCAACAAGTACAATTAAAAACTTAACATTCACTTCAAGCTGTAATTCAACTGAGCAGGAATTTGCTGTAGGTCAGACACCAACATTACAAAATGGTTCATTTATATGGCCATTTAACTATACGAGCTGTAAAGGGACAGAAGCTAATCGTACTGTGAGTATAACAGTATACGACTTTGCAGGCAATTCATTAACCAAGCTATATCAATTCCAGGTTGATGATATAGTGACAGCAGTTCCGGTTATACATTATCCTGCAGACGGGTTTAGCACTTATGGCTCATTTAACCTGAGTGCGTCAGCATTTGACAGTATGAGCCAGATAGATTCAATAGGATACTATCTTGATGGCGGTGAAGGATGGACCCTTTTATTGAACCACACCATAGAGAATGGAAGGAACTTAACAATCGCTCAGGGATTAAACACCTCAATACTGAACAGCACTATAAATTATACAGGAACGCATACACTTAAGGTTAGAGTGAATGATACAATGGGTAATGAGAGGAACAGCAGCGTGATCACATTTACCCAGAATGGTCCAATAAATATGCTGTGGGCAAACCAAACAATAGCGGATAATAATGCAGGCAATGTGTCAAATGTAAGCTTTTTTTACGCAAGTGGAGCCTTAATAGAGGGATCAGCAGATACGAACCAGACTTTGCAATTGTACATGGAGTTAAATAATACTCCTAATGAAATTAGGGTCAATGTTACTATTAACTTTAACGGCTCAGCAGCAAACTGGAATTTAACCTCAGAAATCTATGTATGGCTTAATGATTCCGCTGCAGCAGGGCATATAATCAACAACCACACTGTGGATGTTGCAGATATGGTTTATGTTAACAGGAGTTTTGCAAGGTTCCTTTCAAATAATAACAGCTATTTTGCTATGATAAGGATGTCGCAGAATGGAAGCTTGCTGGGAGGAAGCGGCTATGAGCTGTGGTATTTTGAGGATGAGACTGATGTATCCTCAAGGACAAATATAACT
>JBDRFR010000186.1:0-3344 GCA_043818675.1 Nanobdellota archaeon | reverse complement strand
CAGGAACATTATATATTAAGCAAACGCGAAGCAGGAATATAAATTGATTGAGGATAAACCTTACTCAAATTAAAAACTATGTATACATATATATTTATATCAGCATTCGGCGGAGGATTGATCAGGGGATTGGTCGGCTTTATCAAGCACCAGTTTTCTTACAAAGACGTAGAATTCAAGCCAAACTATTTTATAGGCATGATGTTTGTGTCCGGCATCGTAGGATTAGTAGCTACAATAGCTATTAAAGAGTTGGGATTTACCTTATTTGGCCAGTTTACTCCGGCTTTAGCTTTTATTATAGGTTATGCCGGAGGAGATTTTATAGAGAATATTTACAAAATTATCATCAAGAAATCAGACTTATTTAAAGAATAATTTAAAAATGCAATTGCAAAATTCAAAAGCAGATTTGAAGACAGAAAAATTATTAGAAAGCTTAAAGGGTAAAAAAGTTGGAGTTTTTTGCGATGACTCCAATCTTTACCATTCTTATCAAAAATATAGTTGGAGAATTGATTTCGAAAAATTTAAAAACTTAATCAATCAATACTGTAATTTGCAATTTATCAATTATTATTTAGTGATTCCGGCTAAAAACGATATGGTTTATGGCGGTACTGAGAAATTCTTAGAAAAAATAAAGTCATTCGTGATTATTAAAAAGAAAGACTTAAGATATACGCCGATAGGCGGAAAAATACTCAAGAAAGGCAATATGGATGTGGAGATTACTTTGGACATTGTAAGAAAAATTGATGATTTAGACGTAATAATCATTTTAAGCGGAGACAGCGATTTTTACGAGTTGAAGAATTACGTAGTAAACGAAAAAAAGAAAAACATCTTATTTGTTGGATACGAAGAAAATATGGCCTGGGAGTTAAGACAGTGCTGGCATATATATTTAAACAGGATTAAAGAGAGAGTGGTTTTTAGATAAAAAAAGCCCCGAGTTTTTACCTCGGGGTAGCGTTACTAATATCAGCATACTAAATCCAAAATACATTGTCAATAGAGGCGATTTCATAGAGAATATTTATAAAATTATCATCAAAAAATCAGATTTATTTGGAGAATAGATATTAAATAATGGAAAATCAAGAATTCAAATTTAAAATAAGGGGTAAAGCTTTAATTTGTATAGATTGGGCGAATGTTTATGGTTGGCAAAAAGGCCTTGACTGGAAAATTGATGCCCAAAAATTAATCAAATACCTTTTAGATTATTCAGAGATTTTTAAGGTTAATTTTTACTTTGGTACAGATATTACTAAAAAATCACAAGATTTTATTGTTTTATTAAAACAGAAAGAAAACAATCGGTTTTCTGTGATAACGAAAAATGTTAAATATGTTCCCGTAGACCTTGACAAATCTTATTTAAAAACGCGAATGGCCGAAATCAGGCAAACTTTTAAAAATAGAAACATTAAGAAGGAAGTCGTTGAAGAACTAGATAAAATGTTTCTTCAACCATTGGCAAGGCGTAAATGTGATTTTGACGTTGAGATAGCCCTTGATGTTTTAGATAATTTAGACAAATTCAACACTTTTATCTTGTTCAGCGGAGACGGCGATTATGCGCCACTTGTAGAATATTGTTTAAAAAAGCAAAAACAAGCTGTCGTGGTGGCTTTGCCGGGTAGTTTGGGAAAAGAATACTTGATAATTTCTAAAAAAATGTATATCTGCAATGTTAAAAAATTGCGCAATTTCATCGGCAAATAAAATTCCCGAGAGATTGCTCCCTCGGGCGTGATTTATTACATAATATCAAGCTAAAAAACATTGTCAAGAGCAAACCATTATTAAAAAATCAGACTTATTTAAAGGATAATTTAATGAAACGCAAACTATTATTAATCATCTTATCTGCTATCCTGGGCATATGTTTTGGTTTTGGCATTGATTATTTGAAGCACGGTTCTTTCGCTTTTGCTCTTAATAACAACCCCAACTTTGACACCTGGAAAACAGGGCTTGTGGGTTATTGGACTTTTGACGGGCAGGATACTTCAGGAACTACTATTTATGATTTATCAGGAAACTCAAACAATGGGACAGCAAGTGGAACTTCCGCTATTGCTGGAATTGTCGGTCAGGGCAGATATTGGAATGGAATAGACGACAGAATAACAGTCAATAATTCTGCTTCTTTTCCAAGCGGGACGGCAGATGCCATAGAAGTTTGGATAAAAATATCCAGTTTTTCTTCAGATGCCAGCCATCACACTGAAATCACTTCAAAGGCTGCAACAGTAATGAGATTGTTTGCCAATCAGTCAAGTCATAGATTGAGTTTTTATCAGACTTATGACGGAGTAGCTACCTCTACTTCTGGAAGCACAGTTTTGCTTACAAATACTTGGTATCATATCGTTGGAACCTATAATGGAGTCAACACATATCTTTATGTCAATGGAGTATTAGATGGAAGCACGACTATTTCAGGAGCTTTAGCGACCAATACTTCTCCTTTATTAATAGGTGTTTACGGGGGCAGTTCATCTATAAATGGGATAATAGACGAATTGAGGATTTATAACAGGTATTTATCGCCTGAAGAGGTGAAAGAGCATTATACTCTCGGGGCAAGAAAATTAAAACTTGCCACTCCAAATCCAGCTAACTGGACTAATGGCTTGGTGGGCTATTGGACTTTTGACGGGCAGGATACGATATTATATGCCACAGCAACTGATATATCGGGCAATGATAACAATGGAACACTTGGTTCAACTGTTTCATCGGATACTAATGACCCCACTCCCAGAGCAGGCGTAGTCGGTCAAGCCCTCTCTTTTGACGGGGTGGATGACATAATAACAGTCGCTCACAATTCATCACTATCTATTGCTGATCATCTTACTTTGACGGCATGGTTAAAACTGCCCGATTTTACTCATAACTACCCAGTAATTGAAAAGGGAAGTTCCTATACTAACCGTAATTTTGTACTTGGCGGTAGCCAATGGGGGCTCTTTATATTTGATGCTGACGATGGCGTAACCCCAGATACTCATTTGTTGTATTCGGCTACCTCGCCCGCTAATGACACTTGGTATTATGTGGCGGTAACCTTCGATCGACCAAACTTGATCATGTATCTCAACGGCAAAGTCGACAATACAGCAACAGTAGATAAGGATTTCATTACCAATAGCCAAACGCTAGAAATTGGTGGTAGTTGGGATGGTAGTCGAGCTAAGGGTCTTATTGACGAAGTCCGTATATATAACAGGGCGCTGAGCGCCGATGAGGTGATGCAACATTATCAACAGACCCGCCGCAACCTGGGAATTTAAAAATGTTGGAGGCGAAGCCTCCAACATAGTAGCTAA
>JBDRFR010000185.1:0-2507 GCA_043818675.1 Nanobdellota archaeon | reverse complement strand
AGATTGTTAGGATAAATTAAAAGGAAATGTGAAAAATATAAGAAAAGAACAAAGGAGAGGAATGAATTCATACAGGTAATCTAATTTTGGATTAATAAGATGAAGTTGGCTCTTGTCGAGTGGGCTTTTTCAAAGCGTTCTTCTAGGAAAAAACAGAAAACTTTTTAAGTAAGATATCTTTACATTGGCCATGGCACAAGATTATAAAATTGTAACAATTGGATCACATTCGGCGCTGCAAATTCTTAAAGGGGCTAAAGACGAAGGGTTTTCTACTGTGTGTGTTTGTATTAAAGGAAGGGAGAAACCTTATCAACAATTCAAAGTTGCTGATAAAATAATAACCATTGACAGTTACGATGAGTTTGAAAATATACAGGATAAACTTATCAAAGAAAAATGCATTCTTATACCACATGCTTCATTTATCAGCTATATGGGTTATGAAAAAATTGAAAAATTAAAAATACCATATTTTGGCAACAGGAAAATTTTACCATGGGAAATTGATAGAAACATGGAACGAAAATGGTTAAAAGAGGCTGGATTGAAGCTGCCAATGATTTTTGATGAACCTAAAGATATTGACAGGCCAGTGATTGTAAAATTCCACGGTGCCGACGGAGGAATGGGGTATTTCCTTGCAAAAAATGCAAGAGATTTTAAAAAGAAGATAGGTCTGCACCCTGAAAGCAAAAAATATGTTATCCAGGAATATATCCTAGGAGTTCATATGTATGCGCATTATTTTCATTCGTCTCTTACAGAAGAAACAGAGATCATGAGTTTTGATAAACGATATGAAAGTAATGTGGATAGCTTAGGCAGGATTTCTGCAAGAGACCAAATGGCGCTCCCAAAAGAAAAGGTTGACCCCAGTTACGTAATAGTAGGAAATATACCGATTGTTGTAAGAGAATCTTTTTTGCCAAGATATATTAATAAAGGTGAAAATGTTGTAAAAGTAAGTAAAGATATTGCGCCACCGGGAATGTTTGGGCCGTTTTGTCTTGAAACAATCATGACTTCTGAAGGAGACATTATAACTTTTGAGATATCTGCAAGAATTGTTGCCGGGACAAACCCGTATGTACACGGATCGCCATATACATGGCTAAAATATAATGAGCCAATGTCAACCGGAAGAAGGATTGCAAGAGAAATAAAGCTTGCTATAGAACAGGACAAAATTAACAAGATACTAGGATGATAACTCAAAAACAAATAAGTGAAATAGTTGCTAAGTATGACAAGCAGAATATCCATATTGGTGTATTAGGGGGCCATAGCGCGCTTGACATATGCAGAGGCGCTAAAAAGTTAGGGTTTAAAACAGTTGCTGTATGCCAGAAAGGAAGGGATAAGACATATTCAAAGTATTATAAAAGCAGAGACGGAAAAGGATGCGTTGATGAAGTAATCCTTGTTAACAGGTTTGAAGATATAACAAAAGTCCAGGAACAATTAAGGAAACTAAATACTATTTTTATACATAATAGATATTTCTGGGTTTATTTTGAGGATTATGCTAAGATTGAGAATGAGTTTTTAGTGCCGATATTTGGCACAAGGGATATGGTTAAACTTGAGGAGCGCGACCAGCCGGTTAATCAATACCACCTATTGGAAAAAGCAAAAGTGAGAATACCTAAATTGTTCATTGATCCAAAAAAGATTGATACACTAGTTATTGTGAAAGTCAACGAGGCACTGCGAGGATATGAACGGGCATTTTTCTTCTGTAGTAGCTACGAGGAGTACGATAAGATCACTGAAAACTTATTAAAAGAAAAGACCATTACAAAAAAAGCGTTAGACAAAGCTGTTATTGAGGAATACATTATTGGCGCTCAGGTGAATTTTAATTATTTCTACAGTAATCTAACAAACGAATTAGAATTAATGGGCACAGATACAAGAAGGCAAACAAACCTGGATGGTATTTTGCGGCTGCCTGCGG
This sequence comes from Nanobdellota archaeon, assembly GCA_043818675.1. GTDB lineage: Archaea > Nanobdellota > Nanobdellia > Woesearchaeales > DATDXC01 > JBDRFR01. The sequence goes on along the minus strand of JBDRFR010000185.1, from coordinate 547 downwards.
ATGTCCAACTAGACATTTTAAAATATGTTAAGCCAAAACTCATAGAAACCGGACATATTGCTGTTACCACAAAAGAGAGTATTATTGAAAAGGCGTTTAAGATTGGTGAGCAGTTTGTTGCAACGTGTAAAAAAGAACATCCACCAGGCATCATCGGCCCTTTTGCATTGCAGGGAAGCGTATCTGCAGCAGAAGGCAAAGAAGAGATTGTAATATTTGATGTTTCATTCAGAATTCCCGGAAGCCCGGGAACAATGTTTACGCCATATACTGGATATCTTTACGGTGAATCAATATCTTATGGTGAAAGGATTGCAATGGAAATTAGAAAAGCAATTGAAGAAGGAAAACTGGATAAGATTTGCACTTAATAAAAGTATTCTATAAGTTTATGCCATAAAGAATAATGGCAACTACTAAGCCCATGATAAAATCCTAGAATTATGTTGCTTTAGAGTCCCTATTAGAGTATGATAGACATTCTGCACATTCTTTCTCCATGTTTCTATCACACTCAGGATAATACAATGGTTTTTTATCCCATCTT
>JBDRFR010000184.1:0-2199 GCA_043818675.1 Nanobdellota archaeon | reverse complement strand
ATTCCTTCTGCTACACTTGTAGCGTTTGTGAAATTCCAGCTTGTATATGTAGCATTCCATGTCCAATCTGTGTTGTTGCTATAGATTGTATCTACATTAGTGTCTGAAGCAGTTCCTTCTATTACAGTAACAGGAGTATTGTTTACACTGTTGTTTGCTGTTGTTATGCTTAATGAAGGGTTTGTTGTGTCATAAGTATAATACCTTGAAGCTGATGTAGTTCCATTTTCTTCATCATCAAAAGGAGTTACATTCCACTCATAATATGCATCAGAAGGAGCAGCATAAGAGCAGTTCAAATCAGTTGTATAACAGGCTTCTGTTCCATTCACAATAACATAATAATTTAGTGTGTCTAAGTCTGCATCAGTAGAAGCAGACCAGTTCATGGTGATTGAGTTTACATAAGCACCATCTGCTGGGTTTGTTAAAGTTGGCTGTGTTGGAGCAGTATTAGCAACAGTAAATGTTTGTATTCCTGTATTGTTCCAGTTTCCTGCTGAGTCATTTGCATATATTATCCAACCAAGGGTTGGTTTTCCTGTTGCTATAATTGTTCCGGTTATATTAGACCAGCTGCTTGATCCTCCAAGCATACCTGGCTCAGTCTGGTTAACCCAATCACCTGTATTGTTCCAGCTGAATATAGAATAATTTGTCCCAGACAGAGAATCTGTCCATAAAGTGTAGAACGTAACATTATCATCTACTTGTGGTGTTGAATCATTTTGGTCTATATTTGAAGGGGTTGGACCTGTGTTATCCACAGTAAAGTTGGTATTAGAAGTATCATAGACTCCAAGGTTACCTGTACGATAAACTTTTATTATATAATCACTACTGTCAGACACAAGATTAGTATTCCACTCATAAAATAAAATACCCGCTGCAATACCCTCTGTAATTAAAGTTGATGTGTCCCAATTATTAGTAGTATAAACTATATCTACTGTACTATTATCACCAACCTCTGTCCATGTAATGTTTTGATGTCCCTTCCAATTTTCTCCACCATTTGGAGCTGTGACTGTAAATCCTGTTATAAGAGCATTAATAAATACTGCACAGGCAAAAAGTAATATTACACTTATTAAAACTAATAAAGATTTTTTTTCAGGGTTTCTAAAATCCATTTAAACTACACCTCGTTTTTTTTCTTCAAATTTGCTTAAATAATGCAGGAAAGAATTAAGAAATTCCATCCCCTCTTTTTTTTGATACTGATTTTTATTGATTTTAATACTAATTTGAGTATTTCTACTCTATATTATTTTTATAAACTCATATTTAAATGTTTTGTTTATTTCAGCTTATTTTATAAACCTTTATTTAAATATTTGTTTAAATGCTTTGAAAAATAAAAATTATTAAGTTTTATATTTTTAACTCGGATTTCACTCGGATTTGACGGCGCCTGTATGCTTGCACCTGTAAATTTGTGCAAACGAGGGAGTGACAACAATATAATCCTCACCAAATCCTGCAATGTCACCATCAATTGCATCGCATGTTTTCTTAAGCTTGTTTATTGCCCTTTTAAGGTCTACTAAATCCTTATCCTTCAATGGCCTAATGTTAATCAAAGCAATTGTATAGCCTTCCCTTAATGAATCAAGAATTTCTTTTATATCGGAAAAATCATTGATAACAAACGGCCTTACAATAATATTGGCCTTAGAGTCTCCGCCTTCTGTGTCAAGCTCAAGGTATTCCTTTTCGCCTTCTGATAGTAACTCTGCTTCTGTCTTTGAGCCAAATGTCTTTTTTAATCCTGATTTAATGTCCGCAAGAATTTTTTTCATTTTTTCCTCCTTTTTATAAAAATTATACAGGATAAATTAGATAACAGATATTTAAATGTTTCTATTATCACTGAGAAATATTAGAAAGGTTTTTAAAAAATTAAAAAATTAAAAACAATATGATATCATACACACCTCATCCGGTTTTGCTTGATTTAGGATTTCTAAAGATTTATAGCTGGGGGTTTATGGTTGCAATTGCATTTATTGCTGCAACAATCCTGGCAGCAAGAGAAGCAAAAAGAAAAGGCATAAGCCCTGAAAAGATTTACAGCCTTGTTACCTATATTATAATAGGAGCAATCATTGGCTCAAGAATTGCCTATTTATTATTTAACCCTACAAGCATATCAGATATATTTAAATTCTGGGAAGGCGGACTGTCATTCCATGGAGG
>JBDRFR010000183.1:0-15930 GCA_043818675.1 Nanobdellota archaeon | reverse complement strand
TTCATCATCTACCAAACTAAATTTCCCACCGTTCAGTTTTATTTTCTTCATAGAGCTCTAAAGAGCTCTACACCTATATAAAGATTTTGTAATTACAAAATAACTATTCAAGAAGAACACATTAAGTTAATGGGGTGCCTTGCACCGGTTAATTTATAAAATCTAATATTTTTCTAAATTATTTGGAAAATAATATCTTTTTTCTTAGTCTTTTCCTTAACATGCTTTATCCCCTCTCCTGATACTAAACCAAATTTCCCTTTCATAGGATTTATCCAGTTCTGCATTATATCCAGTAACATATTTCGATTCAACTGTACCATCCTGCGCGATGTTTCTTTTCCAGTTCTTAGTAATTTTTTTCATGCATCTGGCAAACGTTTCTTCATCCTGCGCATATTGATAGTTAGATATACGTTTATCACTTGTTTTTTTGAACAACCCTGTTAATTCTTCTTTTTCCGTCACATCATGTGCAATATTGAATGTTAGAAATTTTGCGCTGGGAAGTCCACTTTTTTCATCGATTATGTAAGTTTTATAGAGCCCGCTCACACTACTGCTGCATATGACTATCAATATACACGCAAATATATGCCACTTCATACAAAAACCCCCCCTGATTAAACAGAAGTGCATACTGATTTTTAAAAGTTTGTAATCAAAACATTATTAAATAAACAAAAAAAAGAAAATTTATGAAGCACACTTTGAAAATCACTTTAATACTCACATTAGTATTTCTTATCGCGCAAATTGTCGGTTTAAGCATAATTAATGCTAACATTGACCAAAAAGCCAGTGGCGAAACCGGTCAAGCTGTTTTTAACGACTTACCGTATGATATGGAACGCCCCCCGATTGAAGAACAAAGTTCTTTTTTATATATTATGGGAGCCATTTTAATAGGCACAGCCCTTGTTTTTATATTGATACATTTTAGAAAACATAATTTATGGAAAATTTGGTTTTTACTTGCCGTAGTAATGACCCTGGCAATCGCTTTCTCTGCGTTCATATCGTCCACTATTGCATTTATACTTGCTGCTGTACTTGCAGTATGGAAAGTCTTTAAACCAAACCCCCTAATTCACAATTTCACAGAGATATTTATTTACGGCGGTCTTGCTGTCATATTTGTTCCAATAATGAATATATTTTCAATTTTTATGTTGTTAATCTTGATATCTATTTATGACATGATTGCTGTTTGGAAAAGCAAACATATGGTCAAAATGGCCAAATTTCAGACTAACTCTAAAGTTTTTGCCGGGTTATCAATTCCTTACGAAAAATTTAAGCCCGGTAAAGGGTCAATAAAAATTGAAAAAAAGGTAAAAACTGCAATACTAGGTGGTGGAGATATTGGTTTCCCGTTACTTTTCGCTGGAGTTGTAATGAAAGGGCTTATAATGCAAAATGGTCAGGTGACTGGATTTTTGCAATCTATGATAATCCCGATTGTTACAACAATTGCTCTTTTTATTTTACTTACAAAAGGAAAAGAAGACAGGTTTTATCCGGCAATGCCGTTTTTATCTATGGGTTGTTTTGTTGGTTACCTGATTGTTTTGATTCTGTGATTTGAGTAATTGTAGTTTGCTCTTCAATACGGTCAGGCTTACCGTTTTCCAACACTAGTTCTTTGGCCAGATCTTTAGGTTTGCCAAAAAAGGATACTTTTTCAACACATACCTCATTTTTTTTTGTTAATTCCTCAATTGGACCTTCCTTTTTAAACGTACCAAAAGTTCGTTGACCTTCCTGTGCAGAATACGAAACAGGATTAACAACAAATCCATCCTGTGCGGCAATAACTTGTACCTTGGTTCCCTTCTGAATTTCCCTTGCTTCATACAGCGGGTCTGCTTTTAACATCTTATTGCCAAACCCTGTTAGGATCACCAACCGCGGATTCACTTTATTTATTATTCTGATAATATCTTCACGGTTAAGGCCAGGATTATCCTCAAGCCCTGGATCTGCCATATCAAAGATTATAATTCCTGAATTTTTATATTGCTCAACAATTTGCAGTGAATATTTTGTGGTTGAAGAATATGATAAAGTAAAATTAGGCGTATAGAATTTAAACCCTATGCTATGTTCTGGATTGTTGGAGGTCCGAAGGGCTTCAATTTCAACTTCGTTAACTCCAACTCTTTGGCCTGGCTGCAACACAATAAACCTTTCCAGACAATCACGATGATAATTAGTAAGATAGGGTTTTTCTTTTTCTGTTCCGTTTATTAAAGACTTGGTGGATATCAAGACCCCTTTTTTATCAAAACCTGAGTAAGTCATGGCATCAATCACAACATTAATATCATTACATTTATACAGATTTGTATTTGACACAAGTATTGCAGTTGTAGCTCTTAAATTCACGCCTATCTCTTTAGCTCGGCCGCATGAACCCGGTCCTGGATCCAAATGAAACTGGTTGTCGTTCACTTTAATAATAATGCCTCCGGCAGAACGCAAACCTTTACCAACTACATAAGGATCCGTCCCTGTACCTAAGAATATTATTGATGATGACATTTTTATCCCTTTTAAGATGGTAGTTAACAAAAATTAATAAAACTTTCTATAACTCAGACCAATAGCATAAACCATACCTACAGTTGGGACCATATACCACCATAAATTTGTTGTGACGTTTTCTGACAAACAATAAGTTTATATTACAATTGTTGTTCAATGGTGCTATGGATGGAATAGATATTTTAGGATTTGTTGCAGGTGTAATAACCACCATATCATGGCTTCCTCAGCTCATAAAAACATGGAAAACAAAAAAAACTGAAGATTTATCACTTGGTATGTATTCGATTTTATTCATTGGTATGAGTTTATGGATAATTTACGGCATTATCCTTAATAGTAAACCAATAATATACGCAAACATGATTTCTGTTTCCATGGTATTAACATTATTACTTCTAAAAATAAAATATAAATAATAATTCACTACGATAGCTTATTAGCCAAAAGTATGGAAAATTAAAAATTATGTCATAAATGACTGCATATCAAAAATTCAAAAAAAGATTAAATTTCCAATAAGTTTTATAAAATCTAAATTATTCTATTAATCCTATGATAAAAAGAATAGTGTTAGTTTCAATGCCATATATTACACCGACAAGTCCGCCCTTAGGTATTGCTACCTTAAAAAGTTGTATTGAAAAAAAGACTGGCGTAAAAGTAACCTGTATGGATGTTAACTTACTATTTACAAAATATTTATTAAAATTAATAAAAGATGATCCAAACAAACGGCCTCGTGAAGCAAAGTTGCTTGAAGTATCTGAATACTTAAAAAGTGATAAAGCGTATTCTAACGAAACAAAGTTAAAAGAATACTTAAAGTTATTTTCCATGAACTTACAGATTGTAAACATCAACTCCACAAACATTTCAAGAGATTATCTGGAAGGTAAAAGAAACAATCTTGCATTAATGGAAAAATACGTCGATTCTATTCTCGACATAAACCCGCAGATGATAGGATTTAGCGTTTGTTACAGTGATCAAATCACTAATTCAATCGCAATGGCAAAAAGGCTAAAAAACAAAAATCCTTCATTAAAAATTGTTTTTGGCGGCCCTGCCATGCAAAAAAATTCAAAATTACTGTCAAAAATTAGCTCAGTTATTGATTATATCGTGTATAATCAAGGTGAACAAAGTCTGGTTGCGCTTATCAAAGGCGATGACAAAAATAAAATTCCCAATTTAATCTTTTTAAAAAATGACCATGTTCAAATAAACCCCGAGGAAAATTGTACTTCTATTGACACCCCTTTTGCAGATTTCTCTGAATTAACTGACTATTACGTGCCAGAACCTGTTCTGCCTGTACTTTCTGCCAAAGGCTGTTACTGGCGAAAATGCGCTTTTTGTGTCCATTATCACTCCTATTCGTACAATTACACAGTCAAAAACATAAAAAATTTCATACAAGAATTGCAGCATTACAATAGTGTTTATAACGCCAAATACTTTTATTTTGTTGATGAAATGGTCCCTGCCAGGCGTTTAGAAAAAATATCAGAAGAAATAATCAATTCTGGTCTAAAGATATATTATTCAGCTCTTGTAAAACCAAATGACGATTTTACATCTAACATTCTCAGAAAAATGTACGAATCAGGATGCAGAGTTTTACTTCCAGGAATCGAATCAGGTAACCAACGAATTCTTGACCTGATAAACAAAGGTACGAATGTCGCTTCAAACGAAAATTTTTTAAAAAGGTCCCATGAAGCAGGAATCAGGAATGCCTGCTATTTCTTCGTTGGTTTTCCTACAGAAACCAAGGAAGAGCTTCAAGACACTAAAAATTTTATTATAAGAAATGGAGAATACATTGATTTTGTTTTACACGCCAAATTCTTACTTGAAGAAGGATCTGACATAATAATAAACCCGCAAAAATACAATATTAGGCTAAAGGGCCTAAAACGCATTAATCAAAAAACACTGATTAACGATTTTGAAGTTTTGTCAGAGAACGCTATTCAGCCAGAATCAGAAGTATATATAGACTACATTGACTTTTTCAGGAATTTTAAAGGTAAGCAATACGGATTTGGCAAATTCAGAGAACATATGCTAATTTATTACAGTAAAAAAAGAAAGATTTAAAACTTATTTTCCATTCTTACTATTGGGCAGGCTAGATTGGCAGGTTAGTCCTCTGTTATAACCACAAACGGACTTTAGGTGGAATCGAAGCCTGAAGAGAGGTATTAACTTAACATACCAGTCCTGGTATGGACCATGATATTTTGTCCTTTGGGATTGATGTCTTAGTGAAACAGGTCAGGTCAGGAATGAAATAAGCCAAAAGTATTATCCTACATGAGGCTTACATTAAGCAGCCTTAAGCTTTGACATTGATGCTCAGAGGGTAGCGGAATTGAGAAGATATCAGGATCCACTGGCATGTTTTGTTTTTATCCATCTTTAGGCGCGCTTGCCCGCTTATAATTTCTGCGCAATAAAACTTGCCAAAGTTGATATGATAGCGCCTATTATTGCTGTAACCAAAGGGCCGGTTATTAAACCGATATATATGCCTATTGACATATAACTTTGTAGAGTTGCCGCATCCACACCGCTTGCTGCTGTCTGTGCAAGCGCTGCCTGAATTACTTCCGGAACAAAATGATACATCAAAATCCCAAGCCCTGCTCCAGCAAATCCTGATATAGCACCTGACAATGCGCCTGCCCAGGCAGAAAATTTTAAGCTAACTTTATGATCTTTCACACCAAACCATCCTATAAACCCAAAAGCTGAAACAGTCAATATCCAGCCAGCTACTGGCGCAAACACTGACTGATAAAGTGAAAACGATACGGCGCTAATAATAAACCCTAAAACACCCCAAGCTACTAGAATATATGTTGGAATCTTAATAACTTTCCAATATTCCAAAAAATCTTTATCAGCAAACTTCATATTTTTAGCTTTAGAATTTTTATGTTTAAAAAACTATTGGTCAACATAGGTCAACCAATCGCGATATTTATCATTTCTTCCATGAACTATGTCCATGAAAATGTCCTTTAATTGCTTTGTAAGAGGCCCTGGAGCTTCTGAACCAATCTTTTTATCATCGACTGATTCGATACTTGTGACTTCTGCAGCAGTGCCTGTAAACAAAGCTTCATCTGCTTTATAAACATCTTCCAATTTCAATTCTTTTTCTTCTACTGAAATTCCCATATCTTTTGCTATCTGAATTATTGATTTTCTGGTAATACCATCAAGGATTGTGCCTAAAGGCGGTGTTAATAACCTGCCGCCTTTAACAATGAACAGGTTTTCACCAGGACCTTCTGCGCAAGACCCTTTATAGTCCAGCAACAACGCCTCATGATAACCTGCATCTTTAGCTTCAACAGACGCAAATATGGAATTAACATAGTGACCGCAAATTTTGGCATCAGTAATTGTACTTTTAGGGTGGATTCTAACATATTTAGAAGTTTTAACCTTAACAGCTTCTTCACCAAGATAACTACCCCATGGCCATGCAGATATTGATATATTAGTAGGCGCGCCTTTTGGATTCAAGCCCATTTTCCCGTAACCAAAATAACATAATGGCCGGATATAACAGACTTTCAGTTTGTTTACCTCAACTATTTCTTTAACTGCTTCCATTAGTTGATCTTTTGAATACTTTATATCCATCTTTAAAGTGCCTGCGGAATATAATAGCCTTTTAATATGCTCAGGCAGCCTAAAAATTGCCGGACCTTTATCTGTCTCATAACATCTTATTCCTTCAAACACGCCGCCGCCATAATGCAACGAATGTGTTAGGATATGAATGTTTGCCTCTTTCCATGGTACAAGTTTACCATCCATCCAAATAAATTCTGTTTCCTGCATACGGACATAGAATTGGAATTTTATTTATAAACTTTTGGAAAAAAATCCATGGATTTAAGAATCCTGTGAATTCCGGAAGATCGTATCAATACCACGTCAAAAACCATAAGATTAACGGTATGCTAAAGGCGCTGATTACTGTAGTAAGAAATACTATTGATGCAACTAAAGATGCATCTCTTTTATATTTGGCTGTTAAAATCATTGACATAACAGCAGACGGCATCGATGCCTGTAATATTATCACATCTCTTACAAGACCTGTTATCGAAAACAGGTTAATTATAATAACCGCCATGATAAATCCGCCGATTATCTTAAACAATGAAGCAAGAAGAGCAATTTTCATTGAACTTACTTTAATCTCTGTTAATTTATAGCCTAGGATCAGTAACGCCAATGGAATGGTGATCATACCGATTATTTCAATCGGCTTAAAAATAATCTCTGGCACAGGAATTTTGAGCAGATTGAACATCAGTCCAAATATAACAGCATATATTAGTGGAATTTTAAAAGCTTCTTTAATATCATTTTTTCGATGGACTATGTATATGCCTAGGCTAAAAATAAATAATGAACTCATCATATCATATACGATAGCTCTTGATAACCCTGCAGCGCCAAAAGCAAATAAAGCAATCGGATAACCCAGATTACCGGTATTCCCGATGCTCAGGGGTAGATATACACCTACTTTTTTGGACTTTTTAAGTTTCAGTATAAAAAAAGTAAAAAAGGCTAAAGTCAAAATGATGGCGACTGCAGAACAAGTAATAGTAAAAAAATCTGTCAGGTTAATGTCGCTTCTGGAGATTGACGAAAATATTAAGCAGGGCGATGCCAGGTAGATGATCAAGTCAATCAAGATCTGTATATTGATCCTTTTTCTTCTTCCGATCGCATAGCCTGTCAAGACGATTAAAAATACGGGCAGAATGGTCTGAATTACAATAGACATAAAAGAAAAGAAAAAAAGCATTATTTAAAAGATTTTCCATAACAATTCTTTCCTTTAAATTTCTCTCTATAAGCTTCCAGTAGCGGTGTCATTTTTCTATCAGGCGCCTTCACATTTTTTAGCCTTTCTTGGATTTTCTCATCGCTAAGTTTAACATTAATCTTCCGCTCAGGAATATTGATCTCGATAATATCCCCATCCCTTATCGCGCCGATCGCCCCGCCATTGTATGCTTCCATCTCAATATGGCCGATGCACGGTCCGACTGTTGCGCCGGAAAATCTTCCGTCTGTGATCAACGCCACTTTCTTGTAGCCTGCGCCTTTAATTGCATCTGTCGGTGTCAGCATCTCAGGCATTCCAGGCGCACCGCACGGCCCTTGGAAAGGAAGAACGATTACATCTCCTTCAGATATCCCGCTTCCGATAGCATTCATCAGGTCCTCTTCTGTGTAAAAAACCTTTGCTGGACCTGTATGTTTCATCATGCCTGGATTAACTGCCGTCTGTTTAATTACAGATGAGTTTGCAATATTGCCCTTAAGAACTGCTATGCCTCCTTCTTTAAAATATGCATCCTCCAGCTTTCTGATTACTGAGTCTTTTACTACCTTTCCTCTTTTAGCAATTTCCATGATTGACTTTCCATTTACAGTAGGAGAATCTACAAGTTTATCTTTAAGTCTGTTAAGTACAGCAGCTATTCCGCCAGCGTCTCTTATATCTGCCATCTCATGCTCTCCAGCAGGTATGATCTTGCACAGATTAGGTGTATCTTTTGATATTTTGTCAAAAAGTTCAGCTCCAATATCGATTCCTGCTTCTCTTGCTATTGCAGGAATATGAAGGACAGTATTAGTCGATCCGCCCATTGCCATATCCACTCTTATCGCATTTTCAAAAGCACCTTTTGTCATGATATCTCTTGGCTTGATATCATTTTTGACTAGTTCAACAATTCTTTTGCCTGTCTCATAAGCTTGCTTTTTTTTAAGTTCATCTGTTGCAAGCGTTGCAGCACAATCTGTGATAGACATTCCTAAAACTTCGGTTACAACAGCCATTGTGTTAGCAGTATACAGTCCAACGCACGATCCAGCACCGCAAACCATGCAAGGCAGCATTTTATCTGCTTCTTCTAATGACATTTTGCCTGATTTAACCTCTCCTGCTAAAGCAAATCCCTGTATCGGATGCTTTTTTGCGCCATCCACTATATTAGACTTCATCGGTCCGCCAGTAAGGATCATCGCAGGAATATTCAATCTGCCGCAAGCCATAAGCATCCCAGGTGTGATCTTGTCACAGTTTGTAACACCCACCCACCCGTCCATTGAATGAGATAATGTCATGATTTCAACATTGTCTGCAATATGCTCTCTGCTTGGAAGAGATAATCTCATCTCTACATGCATAGCAATTCCATCACAGACTCCCGGCACACCCCATTCAAACGGAATTCCGCCAGCATCGATAATTCCTCTTTTAACTTTGGCAGTTAACTCATTTAGGTGTATATGCCCCGGAATTATATTATTATAAGAATTAGCAATACCGATGAACGGTTTGTTAGAGTTTAGGTCTTCCTTTTTAACGCCTGCTGACATCAAAAGAGCCCTGTGCGGCAGAGTTTCAGCGCCTTTTTTTAGAATATCTGATCTCATTATGATTACCCCCGTTTTATATTATATAATTACAGGAATACCAAAATACTATTTAAATTTAATCAAAAAATAACTAATTCATAAGATTAGTTGATTCTGCCTTTTTCAATATTTGCCAAAGAAACTTATCAAATACTCTATAAAAAAGAACATGAACAAAAAAATGTTAATTATGTCTTTAAAAACCAGTATAGTGATGCTCTAAAAGCTGATATCTTATCCGGTATATAATAACATAGGAGATTGTAACTTACAATCTTTTGGCAAGATTAAAAGCCTTGTTCTATGAAACTTTCAATATCACTTTTAAAAAATCAACAGATTTATATAATATATTTTTTATAAACAGTTGATTATGAAAAAAGTTGTGTGGGTTATAATTTTACTTCTGGCAGTCAATTGTGTCAGCTCCACCCACAGCATTTTTATTAAAGATTCGTTAAATGAAGGCGATGCAAAAGCCTATAAAACAGATAACGGAATTTATATTCTCGAGTTAGTCATTGTATCAGGTGAATCAACAAAATTTAAGATTAACAATATCCTTTCGGACACTTTAAAGGAAGGAAAGAGTGAAAAATTAAAAGACGGCTCTGAATTAGTAATAAAAAGGATATTACAGGACGGAAAAGATGAAGTTGAATTTTATTTTTACGCATCCGGTGAAAATCCGATAAAGGCTGAAATTGAGGATACATGGGATATCAAAGACTGCAATTTTGACGGGTTTTGCATAAACGAAACACAAGATAAATGCTGCTATGACTGCAGATGTGATAGCGGCAATAAATGTGAATATAACAGATGCATAAGACAAAACGGATGTGGATCCGATGATGAATGTATTGATGATGATCCATGCACAACAGATGTATGTGATAATGGAAAATGCCAATACCAAAAAATGGACGGCTGTATCTTGAAGAACGATTGTGTAAAATACGAGACAGTAGAAGTAATTGATAACAAACCACAATACTGCTCTAAAGAAGGGTGGAAAATTCAGAAAGAAAACGAAAAAGAATGTGATAATAATTATGAATGTTTGAGTGACGAATGCAAAGATAATGAATGTTATGTTCAATCCTATGCTGGACTGTACAGGCTTTTTATCGCATTTTTGTTGTTAGGGATACTAATATTTATTGAAACTAAACTTAAAATCTATAGACGGATTAAGAAAAAACTGTTCTGGAAGTTTTAATATGTATCAATTTATAAATTTCAACTTCAATTATAGACTAAAATTAGCTTTCCTTAATGCTTAAACCTTGGTTGAACTTTAATCTTATCATTAAAAATGCACTCGTGTGTGGAAAAGCATTTAGCCATTAATTACCTTGAATAATGTCGCTTAACTAGATAGGATATAATCAAAATTATTACTAGTCCGACCAACATGGATAGGAGAAGAACTTTTTTCTTGCTTTCATTTTGTCCGGTTCTTTGTAATAATCCACTTTTTGTATAAATATCTTTTTCTGATTCTAACTTTACTTCGTACCTAAACACTGGTTCTACGCTGTCGTCAATTATCCCATCACCGTCTCGATCCACATCTAGAAGATGGTCTTCATCATTAAGGTCAAAAAAGGCTTTTGTTGACTCAATTATGGTCACATTTTCATAAAATAAAGATAAAGATTTATCTTCGGTTATTTGACTAACAGTAAAACTAAAACTTCCGTTTCCAAAAGATTCAATTACGTAACTGTACTCATCATCATTATTGATTATAATTGACTGAACATTATTTTCACCAACAAAGAATTTTGCATCTTGAACCTCTTCCTGTAAAACATCCTCTTTTATACCTACTGTATTCCCGGATTCATCAATCGCATATAGATTTACAGGACTTCCTGTTGCAGCAAATGTACATTTCTTTCTTTGCAGATGGCAAAGTATAAATTCTTGACCTACTTCGTTGTCATGCAATGCTATATGATATAATGGTAGGGTATACCTCTCATAATCAAGACTATTTGGGGAAGGAGTACTATCTGGATAGCCGTCCCACCACAAAGCACTGCCAATAGGAGCCCTGCTATCGGTTCCTTCTTCCATAAATGACATTAGAAACTGGTGCAAGGTATCTTGCATTGATTCTGGAATTTGTTTGAGTGTTCTAAAAGCTGACTCAACAGCTTCTATTGTGTATAATACACCAGGAACTCCTTTCAGAGATATCGGAACAGGTGTTTTTGTTCCTGCAATAATAATGAATTTTGTTGTACCTGGAGGAATCTTCTTCATTCCATTCCTCGTAAACGTACTTTCCTCCGGGTAATAAGGATTATATCCAGATGACATTTGTAAACAGGCTTTACCGATTTCTCCAAACTGCTCCCCGAGCATTGCACCAAACACCTCTTTTAATGCTTCAATAATTTGAATATAATCATTACATTCCGATATCATAATTCTGTCGTATGGGCAGGCTTTCCAAATAACATCCATTAATGGAACACCTAAATGAGCTGTCCCCAAGGTTATAATCTGATCGACTTTTTTATATCCCTCAAGATCAGATATATAGTATTTGGAAATAAGCCCTCCAAGACTATGTGCAACAATATCCACCTTTCCTACTTTAATCCCATTTTTTTCACTATCGCTTATTTTCAGTTCAATAAATCTCTTTAAGACATTTGAACTTATTCTGATATCACCTACGTTTGTTTCTACGTAATCAAAATAAAATAAGTTTCTTGTATATTCATGCTTTAAAAATTTCATTATTTTTGCATAGTGTTTTTCAAAATTCCACAGGCCGTGAATTAAAAACAAATAAGGATTATCAATATTAATCATTTTTGATTTAGAATCCGAAAAATGAGGGCAGTTGATTGATGCTTTAAAAGACTCCCTTGGATTCTCGTTTGGTAGAACCTGTCCAGGATGATAGTGCAGAATAATACTGCTTGAATCATACAAAGAGCTTTCGTCTAACTCTAATTTTCCAATATATGGACCTGGGGCGTCTTCAAGATTATAATCAATCTTACAATCTGAATCCTGAAACTCAACTGTTCCTGATCTTTCAGTTGCATCGTATCTTACATTAGAGCCTCCATACTTTGTTGGATAGAATATCTCTATCATGAGTTTATTACCATGATTTGCGCTAAGCCCAATAAACTCTCCCCCATACTGATTTTTTTCAAACTCTATGTAAAATGATTTGACCACATCCCCTTTGGGCTTTAATAATGCGTAAACCTGTTCAACTAGAAAAGTTTTAATCTCTTCTTTTTTATCGAAGTTTTCTAGTCCAGTAACTCGATTTTTGATAAGATCACTATCAATTGCATGAGTTTTTTCTTTACATTTTGTACTAGTCTCAATCCATATTCGGTTTTTAGGCATATATACAATCAAAACTCCGCATCTCTCTTTCGCTTCAGATTCCAGATTAGTTACAAATTTATTAATTTCTTGTGAAGTCGGCTTATTATTTGTAATTAATACGTTTATGATATCCCCGCTTGTTTGTGGATATTCATAAAGATCAGAATAGGTTGGTTCTGGATCTATTAGCTGATCATTACCGAGAATTGTTATACCTAGTAATAATAGGGTACATATATATACCCAAATCTTACCTAGTTTAATTGTATGCAACATACCACCTCATTTTCCCCCAGTAGAATTTCGATGCCGCCAGTTGAAGTTATCCCGCCCTCGCAGTTCCCTACCCCTTTTATACCACCATCTGCTTTACAATCTGTAAGTGTTTTACACTCGTTCTTGCATTTATCAAGCCCGCTGCTAAATCCCCCCATTCTCCCGCTAAAAATGACCCAAAGAACAATCAGGACTACTAAGACTATAGCTGCTACAATAATAATATTTATGGACAAGCCCTGCGATTTCTTAGAACCAAACACCATACACATTTCCAGAAGTAAATGTTTATATTAATCTTTCGACAGTTCTTCTTTATTCTTAAATTACATAATAAATATAATACACATCTTTGATATTTGTAGTTATTATAAAAATGGAGTTTTAAGAATTGTGCAGTTAACTCACAATAACAGCAGGTTTGGAAGGTATTGCCTGGCTTGCTTTTTGTTCTCTGCTATCTTCAGCTTTGATAATTTCAATATCGCAATTGAAAGCCTTTTGAATTAAATCTTTCCCGTTTTTTAAACATTCCAGCTCTTTTTTTTGGTCAAGGATAACTTTAGGCATCATAGATGGATTCTTAATAATCCTTTGCACATAGCTGGATATTTCTTTTGAGTGTTCTGCTGTCATAACAGCCTTGATAATTTCGCCGATGTTTCTTGTATTAATCATCTGGTCTTTGATTTTTTTGAAGAGACCGTATTTCCAGTCAGAAGACACAATCAATGTAATCTTATTAGGTTTATCAAGTTTGATCAGGTCCAATACAGACCGTAAATCAGAAATGGTTGTCTCAATAACTTTTTCCTGTGCTTCGATTTTGGCATCGATCTTTTTCTCATCATAAACCGGCCATTTTTCAAGAGAAATAAACGGTTTATTGCCTAGCTTTTCCCATAATTCTTCGCATAAATGCGGTATAAAAGGTGTTAATAACAATAATAAATTTTCAAGAACTTTTTTATTAACTGTATCCTGAACAAAGAGATAGTTGGTTAGTTCCATAATAGAAATCAAAGCTTGGTTATACTTAAATACTTCAATATCCAAAGTTACTTCTTTTATGGTTTTGTGAAGCTTACTTTCCTGGTTTTGTACAATATCATTTACAATGATTTTATCATAAACTAATTTTGAAAGTTTATTTAGAAACCTAAAAGACCCTTCCACACCTTTATCGTCCCATTCCATATCTTTGTCAGGTGAAGCAACAAACAATAAAAAGAACCTAGCAGTATCAATTCCGTATTTAATAGAAATTTCTTCCTGGGTTACCACGTTGCCCCTGCTCTTGCTCATGACAAGCCCGCCTTTATGCAGCATCCCCTGATTAAAAAGGTTTAATGTTGGTTCGTCAATTTTTAATAATCCTAGATCGCGCAAAAATTTTGTGAAAAACCTAAAATATATCAAATGCATAGTTGCATGCTCTTTACCACCAATATACATGTCAATTGGCATCCAGTAAGAGGCTTTATTAGAATCAAACGGAAGCTTAACATTTTTGGGATCACAATATCTTAGAAAATACCATGAGGAATCAACAAAAGTGTCCATTGTGTCTGTCTCTCTTTTGGCATCACCGCCGCACTCAGGACATTTAGTGTTAATAAAATCTTTGCAGTGTTCCAATGGATTACCTTTACTAACTATAAATGTATAATCTTCCGGAAGTTTTATGGGAAGGTCTTTTTCAGGAACAGGCTGGGCTCCACATTTATCGCAATAGATAATTGGTATTGGACAACCCCAAAACCGCTGCCTGCTTATTAGCCAATCCCTTAACTTATAATGAACTGTATCTTTACCACAATTTTCTTTCTTAAAAAAACTGATAAATTCAGGTATTGCCTCCCTGTTGTTCATGCCGTTAAACTGAGCTGAGTTTACCATTACACCATCGCCCATGTATGATCTTGACATTTTATCAGGATTTAAATCATAATCAGGCGGATTAATAACAACTTTGATAGGGATATTATACTTTTTTGCAAACTCAAAATCTCGCTGATCATGGGCTGGTACAGCAATAATTGCACCTGTACCGTATTCATACAATACAAAATTAGCAATATAAATTGGAATTTTTTCAGTTGTAACTGGATTAATTGCGTATTTTCCGATAAACAAGCCATCTTTTTCCTTATCTTCTGCGGTTCTTGAAAATCTATCTTCCTGTACTACTTTTTTGACAAAATCTTTGACTTTCTGTTCATAAGATGTGCCTTTAACTAGTTCCATAACATCCGGATGTTCAGGAGCGTAAACTAAAAATGTAATGCCAAAAAATGTATCAGACCGAGTTGTAAAAACAGACAAAACTTTTTTGGAGCCAGCAATACCAAAATTAATTTGTGCACCAGTACTTTTGCCTATCCAGTTTTTTTGCATGGTCTTAACATCTTCTGACCAACCTGAAAGTTTCTCAATATCTTTAAGAAGCTCGTCAGCATACTTTGTTATTTTGAAAAACCATTGTTCAAGATCTTTAACATCGACAGTTGTATCTTCATGCCGCCAGCAGCGGCCATTATGAACCTGCTCATTTGCAAGGACAGTATGGCATTTTGGACACCAGTTAACAATCGATTTTTTTTTGTAAGCAAGTCCTTTTTCCAGCATCTTTAAAAAAATCCATTGGTCCCATATGTAATAATCTGATTTATGAGATGCCAGCATCCTGCTCCAATCATAACTCAAACCCAGAGCTTTTTGCTGTTTTACAAAATTATCGATTGCCTTTTCTGTGAAAAATTTTGGATGAGATTTTGCTTTAATAGCTGCATTTTCAGCTGGAAGGCCAAAACTGTCATATCCCATGGGATATAAAACGTTAAAGCCCTGCATACGCTTATACCGCGCATAACAGTCACCAACACAATAATTTCTTGCATGACCCATATGCAAACCGCTGCCAGAAGGGTAGGGGTACATTTCAAGAACATAGCATTTCTTTTTTTTAGTGTCTTCTTCAACTTTGAAAATTTTTGACGATTCCCAATTTGTTTGCCATTTTTTTGCTATCTTATTAAAATCAACCATGATTATCCAGAAATAAGAACTGGTTTAAAATATTTATGGTAGGTTTTATACAATCATTAAAATTTTTAGGATTAGAATAAGGGTGCGTGTACTAATTTAAGGTTAAGTTACTGCTATCTCATTTATCAACGGGTTATTTTTAATCCCATAATGCGCATCCATTTGTTTGTTGATATATTCTGCCCTTAGATGAACCATATAATTTGCATTTTCCTCATT
>JBDRFR010000182.1:0-14228 GCA_043818675.1 Nanobdellota archaeon | reverse complement strand
GATTATAAGAAAATAAATTTAAAAAAACATTCTACAAATCCTGAATGGAATTATACCATTTCTTAAATGTGTTATTTTTTAAGTTGTTATTTATTTTTTATCAAGTTAAATTGGGCACATTATTCTGAAACAATCCCTAAGGCGATATTTAAAAAATTAATTTTTTTTGTATTCTTGCCATTACTAATCTAATTTACATTTTTCTGTCTTATTATACATTTATCAACAATTCCAATCTAATAGGAATATATTTATCAAATATTCCGATTAAATAGGCACCTACTCCTATTAACTAAGTTTAATATCCTACTAACTAATACTTTTAAAGCAATTTAATCCCATTAAATAAGAACAAATCGATAAATTTAAATATAATAATTGTCAAAATTAGTATAAATGCCTGAAAAAGGGAATCTCAGTAGCCAGAAGATTAACGTAGACTTACTTATCTTAAATCTAAAGAAAAAACTGAATCTTTCTGAAAAAGAAATAGCTGATCTGTCAACCACCCGCGATATCACTATTCCCGTCGATATTTTCAGTTCTGGTCTTGGCATGCTTGAGTCAATTTCACTCTATCTTCATGATGAATCCGGTTTATCGTTTAATTTGATTGCAAAGCTTCTGGATAGAAACTACAAGACAATCTGGACTTCATACAACAAAGCCCAAAAAAAATTAGAAAATGCAAACAAATAAAGAATTAAAAGAGTATATAAAAAGCAATTTAGCTAAAGGTTACTCTCTTAGGTCAATAAATAAAGTTTTGGCTAGTTCTGGCTGTGATTTTAGTTTAGTCAATAGTCTTACTTCTGAGTACAGTATCAGACCCAAATTATTACGCTATTCATTTATTTTCATTTTATTAGCTGTATTATTTTCAAGCCTTTTCTTCATCAAGCCTTCTTATGTTGGTTATGTATCAGTTACAAAAGAAGTAAGCTTTACCGATGATATTGCTCTTGTTAAGAATACTACAACTGATTATTTATGGCTGTTAGATGATCCAGCCGACTTAAATTCTATAAAACTCTCAGGCAGTGTATCCGCTAAAGGTACAGCAAAAGTCTATATCGAAAATAACGGCCAATCTTACTTAATTTTTGATTCAGAGAAATTATCAGAAAAAGCAGGCCTGCCTGGAATCACCAGCCTCTCCTCTCTTGAATCAGCTGCTATAACTGATAACAGTACTATAAAAATCAGCTTAGAATACAATGAAGGTTCGGTTTACGATGACGATGATAACGGCATCGAATTTACTGATGGTATCATTGACTTTACAGTAAAGAACAGTGTTTTTGACCTGGATGAGGAAAAGCTCTGTACGCAATGGATTATTGAGTCTCTTGACAATAACGCAGTTTCAAAAATCTGTTATGGTAATAAATTATGCTGTAATTTTATTAATTTAGAGCCTGCTGATGATTTATGGAACAATCCTTTTTATCTTAACTACAATGCATACAGCGCAGGTTATAGTAATATTGTAAGCGTTCAGATTTTATATGTTGATTATGATTTAAGCCTTGACAATCCTTACACTAATATCCAGTCTTCCAAATTTATGAATTTATCAGCAGTATTCTATCCTAAGTTTATTGGTTTTGATGATATTTGTTTAGAGAGCTGTGCATTATCTGGCTTTAATGATAGCCTGTACAGCCTGATCATTGAAGTTGACGGCGCAATCTTAAATTTAGATTCAATTAAGTACACAACTTTAAAAGAGGTTCCTAACCGCGCTCCTTTCTTTAATGCCGTTCCTTCTTATAAGATTGCTCCAGGCGAAGAATTAACAATAAATTTAAGCAATTACGCTTATGATTTAGACAACGACACATTAGTCTTTAGTTCTTCTCCTGCTGATAATCTAACCATAGATCTAACAAACAGCGCAGTAAGAATAACTCCCGACAATTTCCAGGGCAGGCGTTTTATTTATTTTATAGCAAACGACAGTGTTGATATTGCTGTATCAAACACGATCGAGATTAACGTTGTTAAAAATCTCGTAATTAACAAATCCGAATCTCTCAAGCAGGGAATTGCTGTTATCGGAAAGCCGGTGAAATGGGTGAAAACTGTTGCGTTAAACGATACTATGGCTAATTTAAGCATTAACATTTCCGATGAAGCGCTTAATTTCACTGTTAAAAAAGTGGTGTACGGTATTGATGAGGAAATATCAGCAGATAAGATAAAAGTTATCCATGAAGGCGTTACAAGAAACGTTTCTGACTATGTTAACGAAAAAAAAATTGAGATCATCGATAAAGAGATAGCAAAGCTAGAGTCTGAAAAGCAGTCAAAGGCGCGTGACACAACCAGCCTAAAAGCCATTAATAAAAAGCTGGTTGATTATGAAAATGAAAAGAATCAGATTACCGGCTATGCTGTTTCAGTTTCTGAGACTAAAGGAATCCTGACAAGATTATTGGAACTAATATTGGGTAAAGAAATCACTGGTTTTGCAGTAAAAGAGAAAAAAGATAATCCAGGTAAGTCATTAGGCCATAACAAAACTGTTGAGATAATTATTGACGAAGAAGTAGAAGATGTTGAAGTTGAATATTATACAGCAGCGCCGACAGCAACAGAAGTTTTGATCAGCGACAACATAAAACAGATAATTGTAAGTTCAGACATCCATTATGAAAATATTACTACCTATACTACCCTTTCTCCTGAAGCAAAAAGTAATTTTATCCGGCTTTACTGGCTTGTAAATGGCACCCGTAAGCCTGTTGATTTTGATAGTTTTGATAATGATGGTAACGGCCTTATAGATTATATCCAGTGGATAACTCCTCATCTATCTAACCAGACCTATGAGTTAGTCATAGAGATTACAAAAGCTGAACACCTTGACACTAACCGCTCATTTATCTCAGATATCTATGATTATGTAAATGAAAAAGATGGTAACTGGAGTGAAGCGATTAATGATTCTGAATATGTGAGGATTACTTTTGAAAGTGATTTGACTTCTGATAGAGATATTACTCTTTATGCCCGTAGTTTTGATAATTCATCCTCCGGCATAGATGTATATGAAGTTGATGGTGAAGAATTAATTGTTACTTTCGAAAATATTTCTGGCGAGGGTTGGTATAAGGTTTATCTGGATAGTTTAAAGGGAAGCCAAAATGTTTTCGATCTGAAAATCAATGGTGTTGTTGAATTTGACTATATTGTTGATCCTGCTTCTGCATATAACATCAGTTTTGTTGATCCTACTCCTGCAAACGATACAACAATTAGAAATACTTATGTTGGACTGAATGTTTCAATTGAAGGCGCTTCTGATCTGGAGGAGGTTAAATATAACTGGGATGGAACCAATTTTACCATTTTTAATGATAGTCTTATCTTAATGATGAACTTTGATAATGTGAGTGCTTTGGGTGAAAATGATACACATATATATGATATTTCTGGAAATGGAAATAACGGGACTGCTTATGGCAACGCTAGATATAATGTTAGTGGAAGGTATGGGGGGGGATTCCATTTTAAAGGTGTAAATGGGGATTATGTAGATACCCCTTTTGTACCCGATCCAAGAGATAGCACAAGTATTGTTTTTTGGATAAAATTAAATGTAGTAAATGCACCTCAATTATCAGGTGTCCATGATACTTCAAATAGATGGTATTGTGGAATAGATAATACTAATAATCTATTTGTTGGAATGGGCGATTCTTATATTGGTTCTGGTGTTGGAAATGTAGCGTCAGGAATTTCTGTAGGTAAATGGGCCTTTTATGCTGTTACTACAACTGGTTCATACGCTACAGTTTACATTGACGGGGCTAGAAAAACAGGTTTTAGTTATTCAGCTTCAGGATCTTCAGGCAGAACTTTCTGGGTGGGTGCAAGAGATTTTACTAGTGCCTATTATCCAGTTAATGGAATAATAGATGAACTAAAAATATGGAACAGGACTTTATCAGCAGACGAAGTTTATCAGCAATATGTTGGTAATTTAAAGAAGTTCAACCAGAGTCAGTGGTATTTATACGTGAATCAATCACAAAATGCTACAGATGGATTGAGTGAGAGAAGTTATACTTATCAGGTGTTTGCAAAAGATTCATCAGATATTTGGAATTTTACTGATTTGAGGAGTGTGGAGGTTGATCTTATTACTCAAGTTTTTTTTGTTGATCCAACTTTAGATAATGCGACCACGACTGAAAACCCTTCAATTGAGATAAATGTTTCGATTGAGAATGTTCCCAATTTAGATGAAGCTAAGTTTAATTGGAACGGCACAAACTACACAATCTACAATGATTCTTTAGTCTTGATGTTTAATTTTGATAATGTTTCTGCTTTAGGTGAGAACTCTACACATGTTGTTGATTTAAGTCAGTATGGTAACAATGGAACATGGTACGATGGCGGTAGATCTAATGGGACAGCAAAATATGGCACTTATTCTGGCTGGTTTGATGGCCTTAATGATTTTATTAATGTAAGTGATAGTCCGAGTATAAGTATGGTTGGAGACTTTACTATCCAAGCATGGATATATCCTACATCAAAAGAAGGAAATGATTATATACTAGGCAAATTTGATGATTACGAAGGCGGGCAAGGACAAGGTTCTTCATACGATTTCTTTTTGCAGGCAGGGAACATCTCTGTGCATATTGCAGATTCTAATGAGGATGCCGGAACCAACTCAGAAAAAAGTAAAAACTCTCTGCCTATAAACACTTGGAGTCATGTAGCAGCAGTTTATAATGCTGTGGCAGGAACAGTAGCACTTTACGAAAATGGAGCAAGGGCAGACAGCTCAACATTTGGCTCAATTCCAAATTCAATTCCAGACACACCAACACCAATTACAATCGGAAAGTTACTCTGGCGTGGGGGGAATTACAATTATTTCAACGGCACAATCGACGAAGTAAGAATCTGGAACAGAAGCTTATCGGCAGGAGAAGTCCAGCAATTATATATGTCCAACTTAAATAAATACGATACAGATAAATGGTATTTATATGTTAATCAATCACTTAATGCAACAGATGGTTTGTCTGAGGGAACATATACTTATCAAGCATTTGCAGAAGACAATTTAGGAAATTCGAACAGGACTGAATCAAGAACAGTAACTGTTGATTCTGTATCGCCATTTTATATCTCTCAATGTTCAAATCTTACACAAGCAGGCGCAACTTATTATTTGGATGCAGATATAATCGACTCTTCAACAAATTACTGTATTAAATTGGTTGCAGACAATATAACCTTCGATTGTCAGGGTCATACAATTGATGGGGATGATATTGCTGATTATGGTGTTGGCTTATCTTCTTCTGCTAATTCTACATTAAGGAATTGTATAATCACTGATTGGGATACTTATGGTCTTTTTGTTTTTTCATCAAGCGAGAACAGTTTGATTGAAAATGTTAACATTTCTTCTTGTATAGATTATGGGATTTATCTTAGTTCGGATAATGTCACTTTTGTTAATGTTAATTCATCATCAAATGGGCAATATGGAATTTTTATAGCTGGTGCAGCTAGAAGTACAATAATTAATTCTACATTTAGTAATAATTCTATTTATGACTTTTTTATAGATGATGATGTTGACCTTCCAGGAGATTGTGACCATGCCTTGATAAATGTAAATGGGACAGGAAATAAGCCAATTGCTTTTTTTAGTAATACTGCAGTTACACTTGAACACTGGAACAATAATGTGAGTGAGATCTTCATTTGTAATGCTAGTGGTTCTGTTTTGAATAATATTACTTTAACAGGAGATGAGAATAATGGAATCTATCTTCTTCATGCTAGTGACTCAACTTTGACTGATATTAACGTGACAGGGATGTATGGTGGATTACAGATCTATTATGCAAGCGGAACCAAAATATCTAATCTTCATTCTTCTTTAAGTGATGGAAGGGGGCTAAGTTTAATTAACTCTGATTCTGTCGAAGTTTCTAATTCAACAATCTCTTATAACGGTTTTGGTGGAATACTTCTAAGCAGTTCAGATAATTGCGTATTGTCAAATCTGACAGTTTTCTACAATGGAGGTAGGGGGGTTTCAATTACTGGGGATAGCAATACAGTCAAAAATTCAAATATCAGCAACCATTCTATTAGTACCAGCAGCTATGGTCTCTGGATTTCCGGAAATAGTAATAAGTTTGTGAATGTAATTTTTTCTAATAATAGACAAGCGGTTGTATTTGACAATAGTGTCAATAATAATTTTCTAATAAATTCTACAATAGAAGGATGTACATCTTCTCCAATTCAACTTATTAATCCAGGCTCAAATAATAAGATATATAATAATCTACTGAAGAATATTAATAAGGTCTCTTTTATTGCAGTGAGTACTACAAATAAATGGAACACAACTTCCTCCTCAGCAACAAACATAATCGGTGACCCTGCATTTGGCGGAAATTACTGGACAAATTCAACAGGAAACGGGTTTTCAGATACCTGCACAGATGCAGATGGCAATGGATATTGTGATTCTGCTTATGACGTTGACAATGATGCACAGGGTTGCACTTCAGATAATTGTGACTATCTGCCATTAAGCAGCCTGTACGGTGTGGATTCAATTGCCCCAACTGTCAACTTTACCCAGCCGACTCCCGGAAACAACACGCTACAGACCCAGCAGTATTTCGAAGTAAACTTCTCCATCAAAGAATCCAGCTTAAATGAAGTAATCTACAACTGGAATGGAACTAATTACACGATTTATAACGATTCATTGGTTCTGATGTTTAATTTTGATAATGTTTCTGCTTTGGGCGAAGGAACAAGCGATAACATTACTGTTGATCTATCTCGTTATGGAAATAATGGGACAATCTACAACATGAGTGCCGTTGGTGGAAATTATACAACCGGTAGATACGGGAAGGGTTTGAGTTTTGATGGGATTGATGATCTTATTATTATTAGTGATGATAGTAGTTTGGATATTACTACTGCAATTACCCTTAGTGCATGGGTTAAATATTCTGGGACCATCTCAACAAATGAGATGATTTTAGCAAGGCAAGGAGACGAATATGATTTGGGTAGATATTCTACTAATAATGGAGCTCCACAAGCATACATTTCAGGGGCTTCTACTCCTAGACTTGTTGCTGCTTCAGATGTGTCTTTTGATAATTGGCATTTGGTAGTCGTTACATATGATAGTTCTGTGTCAGGAGAAGATAATTTTAAAATATATCTTGATAGTGTATTATCTAATTCTACTGAAGTAACAGGTTCGATAACAACCAGTAGTAATAATGTAGGTATTGGGGCATATCCTAACAATGCTAACCCCTTCAACGGCACAATAGATGAAGTCCGTATCTGGAACAGAAGTTTATCAGCCCAAGAGATCCAGATACTTTATATGTCAAACCTTAAAAAATACGACAAAGAAAACTGGAGTTTATACATCAACCAATCCAAAAATTCAACCGCTGTCCTAACTGACGGCTCCTACACCTACAAAGCCTACGCAACTGACACAGCCGGAAACCTAAATAGCACAGAACAAAGAACAATGACAATTGACGCAGTTTCTCCGTTTTATATTACTAATTGTTCAACATTGGATCTGGAAGGAGCTACTTATATTTTAACTCAGGATATTTTAAATTCAAAAACCGCAAACTGTATGAATATTTCTGTAAATAATATAACTTTGGATTGTCACGGGCATACTATTGATGGTGATGATAGTGCCGATATAGGTATAAGAATTTATAGGGATTCTTTTCAGACAACAAATATAACTATTAAAAACTGCGTGTTGAGTAATTGGGACTTTGCTGGGATATATCTGGATAGGGCAAATTATAATAGGATTGAAAATGTCACTGTATCTTCTTGTCCTGATGAAGGGATTTATTTAGATTATTCTGATTTTAATACTTTGGTTGATGTTAATTCATCCTCCAGTGATTATGGTTTACTATTCTCTAATTCAGCAAATAATTCCATTATTAACTCTACTTTTAGGGAAAATCTATTTTGGGACTTCATGGTAAAACCTGCATCTGTATCTACATATTGTGATCATCAATTAATAAATGTAACCGGAACAGGTAACAAACCAATTGTTTTTTATAATAATACTGCTGTAACTTTAGAACATTGGAACAACAATGTAAGCGAGATCCTTTTATGTAATTGTGATAATTCTGTCTTGAATAACATCACTTTGATGAATTCAACTAGAACGCAGAATAATGGGATATTTGTAGGGTATACTAGTGATTCAAATCTGACTAATATAAGTGTTACTGGAATGGAAAATGCAGTCTATCTTTATTATTCATCCTCAAATACTCTAAAAGATATTACTTCAATTTTAGATTATGATGGCATTTATTTGGAAGGTTCAGACTCCAATATTTTAACAAATATTAATGTAACTTCCTGTGATGATGATGGTATTGAGTTATCTAGTTCAGATCTAAACACATTGAATACTCTGACAATCTCCTCTAACGCAGACGATGGATTATTCATTGATGGAAACAGCAATAATGTGACCGACTGTAATATCTCTTATAATGGTGATGATGGGATATATGTGAATCTGAATCTTAATATAATAAAAAATTCAATTATCAGCCATCAAAATAATTCTGCTGGTGATAACGGTATTTTTGTTGATGATGACAATAATCAATTAATAAATTTAAGTATCTTTTCTAATAGGGTTGGAATAAGGTTTGATGTTACAGCCGATGGAAATGTTGTAGTTAATAGCACAATAGAAAACAATTTCGAATATGCAATTAATCTTGGAGCTTCCGGGGCAGGAACTCCTCATCAGTTTTACAACAATCTGTTTAACCATTCAAATACGAGTGTTATTTGGATAACTAGTACCGGGGCTGCTTACTATAACACGACAGAATCTTCTGCAACAAACATAATCGGATATCCAGCATTTGGTGGAAATTACTGGACAAATTCTTCAGGAACCGGTTATTCTGATACTTGCGCTGATTCAGATTCTGATGGTTTTTGTGATAATCCTTATAATGTGAGTTCTGATACAGCCTGTATAATCGGCTCAAATTGCGGAAATAATGTTGACTATCTGCCATTAAGCAACATGTATGGTGTAGATCAGACTTATCCCGGAATCAACTTCACCTATCCAACTTCTGGAAACAAGACAGTCCAGACCCAACAATACGTTGATGTTAACGTTTCCATTAAAGAACCATCATTAAAAGAAGTAATCTATAACTGGAACGGCACAAACTACACTATCTACAATGATTCTTTAGTTTTGATGTTTAATTTTGATAATGTTTCAGAATTAGGTGAGAATTCAACCCATGTTGTTGATTTAAGTAAATATAGCAATAATGGTACCTGGTATGGTGGCGGAAGATCTAATGGTACGGCAAAGTATGGTTCATATTCCGGAACATTTGATGGGACTGATGATTGCCTTAATGTTACAGACTCAAATTCTTTAAGATTATCAAATTTGACGATCTCGCTGTGGATTAATCCAAAAGGCAATCATCTTGATTCTGGAAGAATAATAGAAAAATATTGGGGCACCTCTGCACCTTATTCCTCATATATCTTTAGGTGGGGTTATTCTGCAGGTGGAACTGAAGATGCTGATAAAGTCTATTTTGACATTGGAAAGACAGGAACCTATACTTCTGCTTCAACTCTTACAGATGATTTTAACGGTAAATGGTCTCATATTGTAGGCACCTATGATCATAACTATATCAAGTTATATGTCAATGGAGTGCTGGAAAACTCAACTAATGAGACAGATAGCATAATCTATACTGATGGACCATTGTACATAGGAAGATATGGCTCTAGCGGATTTTATTATAACGGTTCGATCGACGAAGTCCGTATCTGGAACCGCTCCTTATCCGCTGCAGAAATCCAGCTCCTCTACATGTCAAACCTTAAAAAATATGATTCTGAAAACTGGAGTTTTTACGTAAACCAGACAAAGAATGCAACCGCTGATTTAACTGGTGGTGTTTACACATACCAGGCATTCGCTCAAGATAATAGTGGGAATTTAAACTTTACAGAGTTAAGAACTATAACTACTGGTGTCGGAAGTAGCTATTGTGGTAATTTGGATACTATTGGGACAACCTATACTTTAATTAAGGATGTAAGTAGTAGTGGAACATGCTTTACACTTGGAGCTGATAATATAACCCTGGACTGTGCAGGACACACGATTACAGGGGCACAAAACGGCTATGGGATAAATGCTTCAGGCAGAAAAAACATAACGATAAAGAACTGCCCAATCACAAACTTCGCACGAGCAGTGAACTTTATCTCAGTCAATAATTCCATCCTGAACAATCTGACAATCTACAATAATAATGGGGATGTCTATGGCTCTGGGATCTATTTTTCCCTGACTGATTACACAACAGTTTCAAATTCCAATTTCAGCCATAATAATGCATCAAAGAATGCTGGTTTGTATATGGACAATTCTGATTATAATACTGTTGAGAATAACACATTTGAGTATAATACTGTTATATTCAATGGGGGCAATCTGTTAGGTGGGGGAATCTTAGGCTTGAACAATTATGCCTGGTACAATAGTTTCGATAATAACACATTCAGTTATAATAATGTGTCAACTTTAGGGGTAGGTGATTATATTTATGGCGGGGGAATAATTGGTCTTTACGATAACTCGAACAACAATGCTTTCACCAGTTCCGCTCTTTCAAATAATCTAATCTTCAGTAGTAATGTTTATGGCGGTGGTGGTATTGGTCTTTACGATAGCTCAAATTATAATATTTTTATCGCTTCCACTGTTTCAGATAATAATATAACCATAACTACTATTCTAGGTGGCGGCGGTATTGGCCTTCGTTCAAGCTCTATTAATAATTTCACCAATTCCACTGTTTCAGATAATATAATCACAACCAGTAATACAGTCTATGGTGGTGGTGGAATTGGTATAAGACAAGGCTCAGGCAATAAGTTCACTACATCCACAATTTCAAATAATAATATAACTAGCAATTATGTTTATGGGGGTAGTAGTATCGGAGTTTACTTAAGTGCAGCTAACACATTTACATCATCGATAGTTTCAAACAATCAAATAGTAATCAGCAGTAGTTTCTATGGTGGTGGAATTATAGGCTTAAGTGATTCCGATTCCAATATCTTGACAACCACCAATATATCAGATAACAATATAACTAGTGATGGTGCTTATGGGGGTATGGTATTAGGGATATATAGTTCTGATTCAAATAATATCTATTACTCAACATTTACTAACAACACAGCATCAGCAACAAATACCTTTGGAACAATTGGTTTAGATAGTTCATCAGCATCAAACACTTTCCGAAATCCAAATGTCGCTGACAGTATCACTTGGAAAATCTACGACAACACAGGCATCGATTACTCTAACTACCTGATCTACAACAACCCTTACGGAGAGATTGATTTCATAGATTCAGACTTCAGAAAAAACCTTTCGGTACAGGGGAATCTAAGTTGGGGAGAAAACATAAAGATAGAAAATAATCATATCTTAGTAAATTCAAGCAGATTCAGTGCAGGAAGGATCAATTCATCAGCAAACATTACGATTTACAGCTTAGATTATGTAGATGCAAAACCACAGGTAGACTTAGAAGATGATGGAACATATTTAGATTGTATATCTGGAGGAAATCCATCATGCAATAAACTTAGCTATAGTGTAGGAACACTGATATTCAATACAACACATTTCACAAGCTTTAGAGCACAAGATGCAGTAACACCTGGAATAAACTTCACGCAGCCAACACCGGGCAATGCAACAATACAATCGCAAACATCTGTTGAAGTTAATGTTTCTATTTTGAATGCTGCTGATTTAGATGAAGTAATCTATAACTGGAACGGAACCAATTATACTTTATATAATGATTCATTGATACTAATGCTTAACTTTGATAATGTATCCGGTTTGGGCGAGAACTATTCCAATGGTTCAACAGATGGCATTAAAGATTTGTCTAAATATGGAAATAATGGAACATTTATTCTTAGAAACGGAAGCAGCGGCGGAAACGTTACAGGGAAATATGGATTAGGTTGGAATTTTGATGGTGATGGAGATTTTGTTAATATAACTTTAAACCCAGACTTAGAGATTGGAGACTTAAAACCTTTTACAATAGGATTTTGGGCTTATCCAAAAATGGTAAGTGGGAGCTCAAATCAAGGTGCTGTTTCCGCTCTTGATGGCACAAAAAGATTCTTTCTTAAGATTTATGATGGGGATTGGATACCTGGAATCGGGAGTTATGTTGATACAACTACAAGTGTTACAGCAGATCAGGACACTTGGCAACATATGGTTCTTCTCTATGAAGGAAATGGAAACAACATTTTAATATATAAAGATGGAGCTTTAGTTTATAGTGAAATAGATAGTGGTGATGGGGATATCCCTTCTTATAATATCTTCATAGGTGCAGATGACGGACAAGGTTCTCCAACACAATTTTTCAACGGCACAATTGACGAAGTCCGCATCTGGAACAGAAGTTTATCAGCAGAAGAGATCCAAATCTTATACATGTCCAACCTTAAAAAATACGATTCAGAAAACTGGAGCCTATACGTAAACCAGAGTAAAAACTCAACAGCTGGCTTAACTGACGGGTCTTACACCTACAAAGCCTATGCACAAGATATTGCTAGTAATTTGAATCAAACAGAAACTAGAACAATAACAATCGATAATGGTGGACCTCAATGGGCACAATATCCAAAGAACAAAACAATAGCCTATAGAAAAGAATGGCTGACTATAGATATTAACGCAACCGATGTAAGCGATGTAACCTACTATGTTAACGATACTTCAAGGTTTAATATAAGTATAGATGGCGTATTAGGCAACTCTTCCTTGCTTCCTGTTGGCGTATATTACGTTAATGTAACTGCAAATGACACATTCAATCATAGATCTTATTTAATACTAAACGTTAACGTATCAATGTTGTTCTATCTCTATAACTCTTCTGATGTTACAACCAATGAATATAATATTTCTGGTGATATCGACAAAAACATAACGACCAATCTAATTTTTACTAATAGCCAGTGGGCTAATTTTACTCATGCAACTTGGGGTAAAAGGCTAAGGGTGTGGCTTGACTTCAACAATTCAGATATCAATCTCACTTCTCTAGTAATAGGCGCATCTGCAACAAAAACCTCTGTAAATATCTCAGCTGTTACAGGAATAGGTCTTAATCATACGATCTTCATCCCAAAAGTAAGCGATGAAGGAGTTTATGTATGCCCTAACGCAATAAGCCTTTCATATGTAAATGCAGGCTGTTCAGGTATAATTCGTTTCAGCCAGTCTGAAGCAGAAGCAGGCACATGGAAAGATAATATCTATGCAGTGGTTGAGGGCAACTATTTCAGGATTGATAATCTTACTGGATCAGGCGGAGGGGATGACAGTATGGCTCCAAGGATCAACTTCACCCTGCCAACACCAGGTAATAATACAAGACAAACACGACAGTATTTTGATGTTAACGTATCAATTACTGAATCATCTCTAAAAGAAGTAATCTACAACTGGAACGGAACCAATTATACAATATATAACGATTCTTTGGTTTTGATGATGAATTTTGATAATGTTAGTGCTTTAGGTGAGAACTCAACTCATGTTAAGGATTTAAGTAGATGCGGTAATAATGGAACATGGAATGGAACCGGAAGGTCAAACAGCACTGGCAGATATGGTGGATATGCAGGCTCTTTCAATGGGTCAGGTGAACACCTTCATATTCCCGGGGGGGATAATCTAAAGATTACTGGTAGGATTTCAATTCAGGCATGGATTAAGACAACAGATATAGATGGCGGTGCTGAAAGCTTTATTGTTTCTTGGCATAAAACTGGTGTAGGAAATGGATGGTTCCTTGAGAAATATAATGATAAGGCGCAGTTTTGGTATGGATGTAGTGGGGCGCCCCAAAGGATTGATTCAGGCATTACAGTAAATGATGGCAGGTGGCATCACCTTGTGGGAATATATAATGGCTCTTCAACCATATATATTTATGTTGACGGTATTCAAAGCAACAGCGGGGCCTGTGGTGGCGACACTGCTGTAGCAAGCGCAAACATCGGTATAGGGGCATATCTTGCACCTG
>JBDRFR010000181.1:0-20780 GCA_043818675.1 Nanobdellota archaeon | reverse complement strand
TAGTTCTTAACTGCAGTAGCAGTACCAACCGAAAAAGATATATTCTTGTTTAAGTTTATTTTGTTCGTTCTTAATTTAGTTTGTTTCATGGTAGAACATTCCAAATTAAGAACACTTTAATTTTTAACTGTCAGACATGGGCTGAAAGAACTAATAAACTTGAGAAAGCTACACAAATAGATTATCCAAGAGTTGTGTTTGAGTATATCAAAGTAAGGCTTGGGATTGAATAAACAGGTAAAGTGGGCTTTGTGGATAATTAAAAATTTGGTGGGTTCTTATAAAGACAATCGTCACAGTATATCCTATCTTTGGGTATATCAGATTTACATTTTAAACAATTATTTTCCATTATAAACCTCCAGTTAAAGTACTCAGCAATACTCTTTTTACCTGAGTCTTCCGATAGTTATAATACTACTGTTTTCAAAAAATAATTATTGTACTCCATGTTTTGTCTCATTTTTTATTACGCTTTTTCATATTTTTTATCAATTAACTCTACATATTCACCATCATTGTTTTTAATAATTATTTTCCCTTGAAATTCAAACATTTTAATTCACAATTAAGTTTATAAAAATAAATTTCATGTAAAAAAGAAGATAAAAAATATCTCCTTTATTTTTTATCTTCCTGTTGATTCTTCAGATATTTTTTTCTCCTTACTAAGGAAGTCAATTAAATATACTTTAACAAAAAGTACCTTCAAAATAGCGTCTTCATAGCCATATATACTTAAAGCAAATAACTATCGAACAATTGTTTACTTTGCATAATAGTATATCCGAAAAAAATTCCAATGGATATTTTAAAAAAACGGTTTTCCGTTGAAATTCGTCATCTATACCTCGGGCCTTATAAGATTGTTGTTGAGTAGTTCAACAAGATCCCAATAATGATCTTTGCCTAATGGTATCCTTTGTTCAAAATTAGCCATTAAAATCACCCCTGATTTTTAAAGGCAATGTTAGGTAGATTCTTTATATCCGTTCCTCCCTAAAGTTGCCTTTGTTTTGCCCATTATTTACCTTAATTTTTATAAACTGATATCTTCACTTGGTTTTTCACAATGCGGACAAATAAATGTAAGACCAACAAGTTTTGCCTTGCTTTTAATTTGCTTTTTACAGTGCTTACAAATAATAGCCCAATCTGTTTAAACCATATATATATCGGGTATTACACCTATAACTACCTATGGTAGTAAAAATTAGCTAAAAAGTCTACGAAAGTTGTTATTTATCCAGAAAAAATTCGTTTGACAAAGATTCTTCTGTGTTAAGAATTGCGTCTATTAGGCCAGTGATTTGACAAAGCGTCCATAAAAAATGGCGGAATTAATTGGAGAATTGGATTATATTTTATAATGACACCGCCGTCTTAACACATAACTTCTGATTAATTATCCTTAAAGAAAAACAAACATAATCCTAAAAAATTAACTCTGTTCAATGACTGCCAAAGTATAATTATGAGTTAAATACTTTTTGGAAACCCGGACTATATCTTTTTTGGTAATTGTACGGATTTTGCGCAAATAATCACTATATAATTTTGCATCCTGAATACTGGCCCAGAAACCAAGTTCGTCGGCCCGGTCGTGGGTATCTTCGTTGTCCAGTATGAACTGACCCTCTAAATAACCAACAGCATCGTGTAATTCTTTTGCTGTTATATCCTTAAGTTTTTCAAACTCGTCTAAAATAATTTTTATTATTTTATTAATGTTTTTTTTGTCAGTGTTTAAATAGACTGCAAATAAACCATAATTAATGGCTGGCTCATGGTGAACGCCGACTTCGTATGCCAAACCGCGCTTGATTCGGATTTCTTCAAACATCTTGCCAGACTGGCCGCGGCCAAGGATTGCTTTTATTACGTCAAAAACATAACTGTCCTGATGAAGTCTGCAAAGTGTTTTGTAACCCAAGACCATGTAAGAATTAAAAATTTTTCGCTTCTCTTTTTTGATAATTATTTTTGTCTGTTTTGGCTCATAGATTTGCTTCTCTTCTATTTTGGGCCCTGATTGAAAATCTGCAAAATACTTATTGATTGTATTCTTAATATTAATATCGCCAACAATGGAAAGGATCATATTTGAGGGAACGTAATACTTCTTATAATAAGCTAACAAATCAGACCTTTTAAGAGACCTAACAGATTTTTCCGAGCCAGATGTGGGATTTTTAGCAGGTAAATTCTTAAAAAGCGCCTGTTGAAATAATACCCATTGATGAAACCTGGGCTCATCTTTATGCAGGTTTATTTCTTTTAAAATTATCTTTCGTTCTTTTTCAATGTTCTTTTCATCAAATAACGGATTTCTTACAATATCCGAGATTAAATCTATAGCTTTTAAGTAATGTTTTTTCGGTACTTTAACATAGAAACCTGTTCGCTCATTAGAAGTATATGCGTTTAGCTCCCCGCCAAGGCTTTCGATTTCGTTACTGATGGTTTTAGCATCCGGCCGTTTTTGTGTCCCTTCAAATAACATATGTTCAATGAAATGTGAAATACCGTTAATTTTTAAGGATTCATTGTTTGAGCCGCATTTGACTGTTACTTGGATTGCTACGCTGTCAGTTTTTCGTTTATCTGTAATAACTGTTAAACCGTTGTTTAGATTAAAAACCTGCATTTTAACATTTAGTTCATTTGGTAATAATATATAAAACTATGTAAAATGAAAAGATTTTAATAGGTATTATCAAAACGTAAATTTCATGAAAATTAAAGAGTTGCAAAAAATTCTAAGCAAAAAAAAGACAGATTTTGCACTGTTCTATAATGCTGATTATGATAAAAATGAGCACAACATGGTATATTTTTCGCAATATAAAGGAATCGGAGTGCTTGTAATACCAAAAGACAACTTTCCGTTTTTAATCGTGCCAAAAATGGAACAAAAATCTGCAAAAGAAGGGAATATAAAAAGAATAATCGTATGGGATAAAGAGAAAAGACTGTTTGAAAATGTTAAATTCATAATTAAAAAAAACAATGTTAAAATCGCAATTGACAAAAATAATTTCTCACTTAACGCTTATAAAGAACTAAAAAAGAATTTCAAACTTAAAACAACAGATATTTCAAAAGAGTGTGATAAATTAAGGCAAATTAAAACCAAAAAAGAAATTGAGATAATAAAGAAAGGATGTAAAATATCTGATGAGATCTTAACAAAATGCATTAAACAAATCAAAACATTCAAAACAGAGTCTGAAATTAAAGCTCATCTGGAAAATGAAACAAAAAAGCGCGGCTGTGAACTAGCTTTTTCCACAATCGTTGCATCAGGCAAAAATTCGTCCAAAGCACACCACCATACTATAGACACTAAACTAAATAGAGGGTTTTGTGTAATAGATTTTGGCATTAAATACAAAGATTATTGTACTGACACAACAAGAACAATATATATAGGTAAAATTACAAAAAAAGAAAAACAAATTTATGATTTCTTGCTAAAAGTTCAAAAAGATACAATAAAAAGCATAAAAATTAACGATAAATGCAGCAAGATTAATGAATATGCAAGAAAAAGTTTGAAACAATATAATAAATATTTTACACACGGTCTAGGGCATGGGTTTGGCATTAAAATCCATGAGCTGCCAAACCTTACAGAAAAATCCAAAGATGTTATCCAAAATAATATGGTTTTTACTGTTGAACCAGGAATCTATATGAAAAGTTTTGGGATTAGAATTGAAGATGATATACTAATTGAAAAAAACCAAGTGAAAATATTAACAAGGACAAGGTGGTAGACATGAAATATGACGAGAAAAAGTTTAACAGCGCTGTTGAATACTATACAAAAAAACTGAAAGGAAAAGTTGAAAATAAATTAATGTTTGTAACAATTAACCTTGAACAGCAGGATGCAATCTTTTCTATTGCGCCTTTATCAAAAGCAGTTCATGAACTAGAAGGAGATCTGCATGTAATAGTTGAAGATGGAACAAATGTTAACCTGGGAATCCTAAAGGAAGTGTGGTATGTCTATTCAGACTATCAAAGAAAGCTTAAAACAAAAAAGGTTGAGGCATTAAAAGAGTTTATTAAGGCTGTTGATAAAAGGACAGGCAAAAAAGTGTTCAAAGACATCTTTAAAAAACCAGAAATCAGACTTAGTGCTGAAAAGGACCATTTTAAAGGCACTGTTGACCTAAAATTTCAAACTGGGTGGCATACAAAGTATATGTGGAAAGACCTATTAAAAACCTCAAAAAGGATCCTGACAGAAGGATATGCGCTTAAAAAAAATGAAAACCTATCGATAGGGTTTGTCCTTATACCTACAAAAGAACATATGGATCTGCCTTTGGAAGATTACCTGGATTCGTATTCAATTGCGCTATCAATGGCAGTTATTGCAAAAGAAATGGAAGCTAAAGTGACACTGAGCGCTGTTACAGACCGGTTTTCGCAACTGGCCAGACCTGTCAGATCAGCAGATCTTGTGATGACGCTAAAAGGCTGTGAGCTTGACAAAGAGGTTGACGAAATAGTCTTTCAAAAGTATAGTATACTATCAAAGTTACTCAAACTTGACAGAATGCAATTTCAGACTGCCGGTTTTGGTATACATGGCAAAGGTTACTACGGAAAACATTTTTTTGGAGACGGCATTGGATATCCAACACTTAACAAAAAAACAAGGTGGAGCAGCCCGGGACAGATAATGCTTAAAGACCCGTTTTCGCCGCAAACCGCACTTGAAACCCGTGATCCGATGATGCGGTATGCAATAACTGAAACACTGCCGATAAAAACGTTTATTGAAACATGCAATATCAGCTATAAAAAACTAAGAGTGCTTGGGGACAAGATCCGAGATATTCTCAATACATGTGAACAAGTAAGAGTTATTGGAAAACCAATGAATGAATACATGACAGATTTTACTGTGCATTTAACAAACAAGGAAGGCAAAAGAAGGTATTTTATCAGTTCGGATTGTGATGTTACGACTATTCATGATAAAGAGCACCTTAAAAGGACAGGGATAAAAGCCGGCGCATTTGCTAATTTTCCAAGCGGTGAGGCGTTTGTTACGCCTGAAACAATAACCGGCACTGCGATAGGTGATGTGGTTATCAATATTGACCAAAGTTATATTATACCTGAGAATGAACCGATCATCATGGAGTTTACTGATGGAAAATATAAAGTTATCAAAGCTCCAAAAAAAATCGGTAAAATTATGAAACGAGAACGAAACGATGCAAGAGAAAAAATAAGGGATTATGAAAAAAGCAAAAGCCTGCCAAAAGAGATAGTAGACATTTACAAAAGAAATTTTTGGGGTGTTGGAGAGTTTGCAATTAATACCAACCCAAAGGCCAAAGTTTCAAGATATCTAATAGTAAACGAAAAAATATCCAGGATGATCCATATTGCGCTTGGGATGGGCTATCAGCCAGATAAAAAAACAATGTATCATTGGGATATTGTAATTGACAGCCCAAAACAGAAACTTGATATTTATGGCATTGATAAAAAGAGAAAGGCACACTGGATAATTAAAAAAGGGGAATTTGTTGTGTAAAATGCAGTATGCTCTGCGAAATTCTCTTAAAATTTGTATGGGCTTAAAAAGAAAAGAAAGCTGCCTTGTGGTGTTTGATAAAAATAAAGAAGAGATAGCCAAAAGATTTTTTCTTGCTGCTAAAAAGATATGCGAAAATGCAGAAATGGTCGAAACGCCGGTTGCTAAAGTTAATGGAAGCGAGCCGCCCAAAAACATCTCGACCAAAATGAAAGAGTATGATGTTAATTTATTAATCACGACAAGATCTTTATCTCACACAAACTCAAGAAGAAACGCTTCAAAGAAAGGCGCAAGAATCGCAAGCATGCCAGGAATTACAGAAGAGATGATAAAAAGAACATTAAATGCAGACTATAAAAAGATTGAGGAAGCCAACAAGAAATTATTAGGACTATTGCAGGGAAAAAAGCTAAGAATTGTTACAAAAAAAGGAACAGACGTTACAATGGATATCGGGCCGTGCTTTATAGATTCTGGAATATATATAAAAAAAGGAGATTTCGGTAATTTGCCAGCGGGTGAAGTGGGATTCGCTCCAAAAAATGCTAACGGAACAATAATTATTGATAAAACGTTTGCTGGTGTCGGAAAACTCAGAAATGATATTAAAATAACAGTCAAAAATGGGTTTGCAGAAAAAATAATAGGTGGAAAGGAGGCAAAAAAACTGAGCGCGATATTAAAAAAATACAATGATAAAAATGTATATAATATTGCTGAGTGTGCAATTGGTACAAACCCAAAAGCAAAGATTACAGGCAAAACACTGGAAGATGAAAAAGTTAGGGGGACAGTGCATATCGCACTCGGAGATAATACCAGTTATCCAAGAGGAAAAATTAAGGCGCCTATGCATCTGGATGGAATAATTGCACAACCTACTATTTTTGTTGACAATAAGAAGATTATTGACAAGGGAAAGATTTTTAAAGTAATATTGAGTCGTGAATAATATGGCGCCAGAGTCTAACAATAAGAATATACTGGACAGCGTAATTTATAGCTATTCTACAAATAGCAGTAGGTTAGATTCTGAGAATAAAATTCTAAAAGAAACAATCAACAAATTAACAAAAGAGATTGAAAAATACAGAAACCCGCCATTAATGGTTTGTGAAGTAAGAGATATTATGGGCAAACATGTGATTATAAGGATCCCAAACGGGAATCAGTTTGCAGTGGAAATTGCTGATTCGTGCGAAAAACTGAGCCCAGGGGACGTGGTTTTGACAGAACAAAAAAATTTGGTTGTGCTAAAAAAGATACCGCTAACCCAAGCATTTGATGTTGAAAAATTTGTAATAATGGAAAAGCCAAAGGTTGGCTGGGAGAATATTGGCGGATTAAAAAAACAAATCCAAGAAATTCAGGAAGTGGTAGAATTACCGTTAAAAAAACCTGAACTTTTTAAGAAGGTGGGCATAACGCCACCAAAAGGCATTTTATTATACGGGCCGCCTGGCACTGGGAAAACGCTCCTTGCAAAGGCGGTTGCTGCTTCAACAAATTCAACGTTTATACAAGTTGTTGGGTCAGAACTTGTACAGAAATTTATTGGAGAAGGCGCAAAACTTGTAAAAGAAATTTTTGAACTTGCAAGAAAGAAGGCGCCTACTGTAATATTTGTAGATGAGATTGACGCGCTTGCCGCCAAAAGAATGGAGATTGGAACGTCAGGAGAAAGAGAGGTTAACAGAACGTTTATGCAGTTACTTGCAGAAATTGACGGGTTTAAAGCATTAGGCAATGTTAAAATTATAGGGGCAACTAACAGAAAAGACATACTTGACCCAGCAATTGTCAGGCCTGGAAGACTGGATAGGCTGCTTTACATACCTGTACCCGAAAAAGAATCAAGAAAGGAAATATTGAAGATACATACAAAAGGCATGACACTTGATAAGAATATTAATATTGACAATATTACAGAAAAAATGGAAGGATTCTCTGGAGCAGAAATCCGGGCGTCATGCACAGAAGCAGGATATTTTGCAATACGTAAGAATAGGGTAGTGATTACTAAAGAAGATTTCTTAAGTGCAATTAAAAAGGTAAAAAGTGAAGAGAAACTTGAAGGACAGGATTATATGGGCATGTTTGGCTAAAATCTATGCAGTGCTCGGCAGTTACTTCCGTTCATCATCGTTTCCTCAGCCGGTGTTCACAACATCATCGCACTATTGCACTTGTAAAGGAACTAACCTTTATTTTTATTAATTACTGCTTGTTTAAATAGTTTTACAAAACTTGCATATCAATGCAAACACGAAAAACCCTTGGGCTAAACTGGCCGCATTTCTGGATATTCAAAATTTTAAATTTTTTGCAGGCAAACTTAAAATATTTTTTT
Organism: Nanobdellota archaeon; assembly: GCA_043818675.1. GTDB lineage: Archaea > Nanobdellota > Nanobdellia > Woesearchaeales > DATDXC01 > JBDRFR01. The sequence goes on along the minus strand of JBDRFR010000181.1, from coordinate 12,864 downwards.
ACAAATGGTATATTAATTTCCAACTCGTTAAGAAATGTGTAGAAGTGCACAATGCCTTTTTTTTTCAATTTTGAAAGTGCGAGGATTAAATAATCTTCTGCTCCTTTAGGCAAAGGCATGAGAATCCTGTCAAATTTTGTTCTTATTTTTGGAAGTAAAGCATTTACATCACCAAGGAAAAGCTTTACATTATCAATTTTGTTAAGCTTTAAGTTGTCAAGTGCGTACTTATGAGCGATGGGATTTATTTCAATACCCATAATTTCGCGTGCAGGGGAATTTTTGGATATGTTAATTGGATAAACACCAGAACCTGAAAACATGACCAAAATTTTTTCTGATTTTATAAGGGTGTTTATTCGTTTTCGTTCGGTGCTTGTACGCGGAGAAAAGTATACACGCTCAACGTTTAATTTTATTGAAATGTTGTTCTCTTTATGCAAGGTTTCTTTTCGTCTTGCGCCTGCAATAATTTTTAAGCTTGGTAAACGGTATTTGCCAGAATATTTTTTGGTTTTTTTACATACAACGCTGACATTTTTATACAAAGATAAGATTGTATCGCCGATCTTTTTTTCTTTTTTTGCAAGGCCCGCTGGAAAATCTGCAAAGATAAGAATATCGCCTACAATATCAAAAGAGGAAGGCAATAATTCCAGCTCTTTTTTTGTCAGAATATGCTTTAAAGATTCTTTCAATTTCATAAAAACTCTGCTAAACCTCTTTGGTTTTGTTTTTTTTCGGATATTCTTTTTATTGAGTTAGTGACCCGCTCATCTGAAAAATCGTGCTTATCCACAAGAAAATTTGAAAGAGATACAGCGTCGATTTCGCCCCATGTGAGTTCATAATCATCAGTAACACTCATTTTTTTTATCAAATAATAAATATCTGTCCATGGATTATCGAAATGGTCATCCCATTTCACTTTTGAAAAAAGCGCATCAAAATCTTTATTGTGCTTTTTTATCAGGTCTAGTGCCTTTTTTGGGCCGATGCCCTTGATACCCCCTATGTTATAATCTGTACCTACAAGCAGGGCTAATGCGATAAGTTGGTCCTGATCAATGCCAAGATTATTTAAATTTAGAGAAAGGTTTATCAGTTCGGGTTTTACTGTTTCATAATTAAGCTTATTATTTGTTTTCCTTTTGCCAGCTATTGATAAGTTACGAATTAACATGGGAGAAGAATGAAGCAAGGTGTCATAATCCTGGCTGACAGTAGCATAGGCATTTCCTTGTTTTACAATATGCGCTGCTTGCGCTTCCCCTTCAGAAGGCGCCTGGATGATAGGCAGGCCAAGATATTGAATCAACATTTTGGCTTCGTTTATAAGATCAGGAGTAAGCCTAGTTGTTCTGCCTGCAAACTTTTTCATTGCGTCAATATCTTTGTCAGCAACTGCCTTTTTATATTCTATCTCTGCCTGAAGTTTAAGTTCTCTTCTTCTGTTTCGTTCTGCTAATTTTAAGTCCGGAGGTTTACCGTCAAAAACAAACGCTAATTTTAAACCCTGCTGCATTAGTTTTGTTGTGCGGGCAAATAATCCCACCAGATGAGAAGTAGTATTGCCTTTTGAATCTGTTAGTAATGTGCCGTCCCTTGCCCGAATAGTTGTAAGGAACTGGTATAAAAGATTATAAGAGTCAATTGCCAGAATTTTGCCTTTTAATGAGTCAATTTGTGTTTCAGATCGAGTAATCAAATCTTTAAATGCAATTCCCATCTTAGATCTTTTTTACCTGCATGCCTTTAAATTCACTATGCAGCATCTCCTCTGCCCGTTTTGTTAATGTGCCAAGAGTTAAAAATAATACAGGTAATTTCTTGATTTGGCCGGTGATAAATAAAGAGCTTAAATCACCATCATTAACTTTTTTTTTGGATTTGGCACGACAGTAATAAGTTAATTTTCCAACAGCGCTTGGCAGTTCAATTATATACTCAGATTCTGAATTTTTGCGTATAATATTTTCATCTATTACCGTAATTTTGTTTGTTGTAAAATAGTTATTAACCATGCTTGAAAATTCTGATACAGGCTCGTTCTTATGCTGAAGTTTTGATTGTGTTTCGTTTTGGCTTTTTTCTGGCTTTTTTAAAGAAGGTTCTGCTTTTGCTGGATTTTGATTAACTGGCTGTTTTCGACTAATTTCCTGCTTGTATTCTTTTGTACTGATTGCTCCTGTTTCTTTATTTGATTCTTGCGTTACAGATTGACCGGTAACTGGCTTAATTGCCGGCTCAACGGAAGGGATTGTAAAAGCCACAGTAACTGGCTTAGGCTCAATGAATGAGTCAGAAGCAGGCTTGGTAGACGTGCTGGTTTTTGAATCGGCGCTTTGGTCTATTACCGGTTCTTTAGGTGGATCATATTCGCTCTTAATCAATTCTTCTGCCTGAGTGTTATCTAATAGGTACCATTTCCAGAAAATTTCTTTATCGCCGTTATGGCGAACCTGTAAAGGAACTGCAAAGTCCTTTGTGTTTTGTAATGCTACGCGAATCAGTGGCTCTAATTTTGAGTTTCTTAATATTTTTTTTTCTTTTAATAAATCGTAAGCGCGCCTTTCTTTTTCATGCAGGTAACTAGAGTATTTTTGAAGCTGCTCTTTTTGGCTAGGGAGGTAATAAATTGGTGTTCCGCCAACTCTAACACTGGTCACCTTTACATCCTTTGAACCGATAAGTTCTGATAAATGTGCTGAAGCAATTAAAATATCTGTATTAATCTTTTTTGCAACCTGAACAGGCAAAACCGGGCCTGTCATTTTCATAAAATCAATTATTTGGTCGCGGATGGGCATGATAATAAAGAAGGACACAGAGTATATATAGTTTATTGTTTAAACTCGAAATCTTGCTTGCGGCAGCGGGCTTGCGTCGTGCCCTTATCGTTTGCATCTCAAAAAGCCATAAACTTCAATAATCCATAAGACCAAATCCGCTGCATGCTGCAATTATTTATAAAAAATACAGAGACACCGACTATATTTTGAACAGCGCTTATTTAGGGCCTTGTCCATTTAATTTCGTAATATGTAACAGAATTTTCTTCGTCAACAATACCTATAAGCAACCGTTTTTTTGTGGAATGTGCCACACGATTTTTAGCAGCAAATTCGTACCATGTTAAATTACTGGTTTCGCTTACAGGATAGACAACCCAGCGCGCATGATCCTCACCGGGTTTTACACCACGATCGTACACACGAAAATCTGCACCGAATTTTAGGGCTGTCTTAATGATATAACCTCGATCGCGCATATCCCGAAAAACACAATATCTTGTCCAAACATTTGGTTCAATACGCCTTGCTTTCTTAAGAAGGTTCTCAAATTCAATTCCCTGATTTCTGCCGTCTAACACCCTAATTCTATTTTTTTCCAAAAGATATAACGTTTCAATCAAGGACAGCTGAACACCACCATTTTTCATCAGGCTGCCGTACCTACTCTGATTAAAAAGTTCTCTTGCGGGATCGGTATTTTCTGTAAGGATTCTTTCTTTTGAAAAGAAAACATTGACTGGTTGTTTTTCTTCACCCATAATAAAGTTAATTCTTGCTGACTTACTTAAAAATTTTTCCTTTTTAAAAAACATTTATATAGTAATAAAAGTTCTAACAAGTTAAAATGGAAATAATATTTTTGGGTACATCATCAATGGTACCGACAAAAGACAGAAATCAAAGCGGCATCTTGATTAGTTATAAAGATCATGGAATCCTAGTGGATTGTGGAGAGGGGATACAGCGACAAATGAAAAAAGCAGGCATCCCAATAACAAAAATCACCAAAATATTGATTAGTCATTGGCACGGCGATCATGTGTTTGGACTTCCGGGAGTGATATCAACATTGGGTGCGTCTGAATACAATAAAACTCTTGAGATTTATGGACCAAAAGGGACATTGAAACATTTTGAAGCAATGTTTGATGCTTTTGTATTTGATAGAAGAATCAAAATGGAAATTAAAGAAATAAAGGAAGGAAAATTATTTGAGAATAAAGAGTATTTTTTAGAAGCTTATAACCTGGACCATGGGACAATATCGCTTGGCTATAATTTTGTTGAAAAAGATAAAAGAAGGATAAATATTAAGAAAATAAACAAACTAAAAATCCCGGAAGGGCCTTTAATTGGTAAACTACAGAATAACGAAGCAATAGAATTTAAAGGTAAAATTGTCAATCCTGATGATGTAACCTATATCGAAGATGGTAAAAAGATCTCGATAATAGCTGATACTGCCCCGTGTAATAATTGTTATAAACTAGCAGAAAATGCAGACATACTAATTTCTGAGGCTACATACACTTCAAAACTTGAACAAAAAGGGGAAGAATATTACCATATGACAGCAAAACAAGCAGCACTGATTGCTAATAAGGCAAACGTTAAAAAATTGTACTTAACACATTTATCAGCAAGGTATAAAACCAAACACGAAATTGAAGAGGATGCGCTAAACTACTTTCAAAATGTTGAAGTTGCTGATGATTTTATGAAAATTAAACTGTAAAATGAGCAGAAAATCCAAAGGAATTAACGCCGAGAGAGATTTGCTACATAAATTCTGGAAACTTGGCTGGCCGTGTATTAGAATTGCCGGGTCTGGTTCAATGAGATACCCTTCTGCTGATATCCTTGCCACCAATAAGATTAGAAAGCTTGCTATTGAATGTAAAACATGTAAAAGCAATAATAAGTATCTATCAAAAGAAGATATTGCTCAGATTAAAGAATTCTCTGATATTTTTGGAGCAGAACCTTGGATTGCTGTAAAATTTGACCGTAATGACTGGTATTTTTTAAGTTTAGATGATATAAAGAAAACAGGCAGTAACTACCTGGTTTCATCTAAGATTGCCCAAGATAGGGGGCTCTTAATTGAAGAATTAATTAGCTAAAGGAGGAATTAATTTCCATATAGTAAATAAATGATATAACGAAAGGTTTATATATTTCTCACCCCATAAATAGGATTTATTAGGGGGTGTTTAAATGAATCTATCAAAGAAAGTAGTTGAAGAAACTATTGAAAAAATAACAGGGAAAGACGTTGTGCCTCTTGTAAAAGTGCTAAAAAATAAAAAAGATGTTTCTGAATTTAAACTGGCAAAAGATATTAAAAAAAATATTAATGAAACAAGAAATATGCTGTACAGGCTATATAACCAGAATCTTGTTTCATCAACAAGGAAAAAAGACAAAAATAAAGGATGGTACATATATTACTGGACACTTAATCTAAACAGAATGAGATATCTGGCCAAAAAATCAAAAGAAGTGTACATGACAAAATTAATGGCTAGGCTGGAACGAGAAAAAAATCTGGACTATTATTCCTGCATGAGCAAATGCACAAGGCTGGAATTTGAAACTGCAACAGAAGGCAACTTTAAATGTCCTGAATGCGGCGGATTATTGCATCAAAATGATAGCAATGAATTCATTAATAAACTTGAAAAAGAGATTAAAGAACTGAAATTGAAAATTAAAAAATAAAATTTATTTTTTTCTCTTTAGGTTTTTTTCAATTCTTAATTCTTCCTTCATTACTTTTTCGACTGCCCTTTCAATATGCATCTCTATTCGAGCTATCCTTCTTTCCAACAGAACAAGGATCCTAAGAGAATACACTATTGCAGCTAAAGTACCTATAATAATTGCAAGTGTTATTTCTTGTACTCCTAAAATTGTCATTTTACAATCACCTCTTATTTTTTAGTATAATATAACCGTAGTCATATATAAATGTTTTGGAATTTATACATTGGTATATATCCTTTCTAGAACCTGACCAAAAGACTCAGTATTTACCCAGACAGCAGCATCATAACTTGGATGAACCCGGGCATCATCAAGAAGCATAAACATCACTTCCCGGCTATCAACAACGCACAGACGGGCTTTTGTATCAAAAGATTTAACAGTTGCAATATCAGATAATTCGTGTCCATCATTTGGTGCGATAATTTTGATTTCAACGCCCCGTTTCTTGGCATCCAAAAGTGTGCTTTTCAAAACACTGCTTTTTCGCTTAAAACCTTCAAAGGTAGTTACAATGGTTACCTTTTTTTTGGCATTTTTTATCATTGTTGTTAAATGATTATAAATGTTATCTCGGCCTTTTATTGAACCAGTTAGATCTGTTGGTTCAACAAGATCGATTCCCCTGCTATATAAGGTATTTAATTCATTTAGAATTTTACTGGATGTAAGTTCGTTTATGAGTTTAAGTTGGTTTCTTGTTTTCTGATCAATTTTGTTTTTTATTCTTTCAATAACCTCTTCAGGAGGGACAGCCACATATCGAATTGGTTTACCGGATTTTACGATTATGAATCCTTTTTTTTCAAGACTTTCTAACACATCATAACTTCGGCTTCGTGGGACACCTGCAATGTCACTTAATTCCCCAGCTGTAGAACTTCCCCTGGAAAGCAAAGCTGCCCATAATTTTGATTCATAGCTGTTTAAACCAAAATCTCTAAGTTTTGCTAAAAATTCTTTTTGAACTATCATCATAACATATTGGATTACATATGCCATATATAAACCTTTCGATTTTTTAACCATTTTGTAGTAGTTAAAATGCTATGAAGGGAAAAGTTTATATATATTGCATTATATCCAAGAAAGTATGGCAAATTCGAATATCATGAAAATGTCGTTAGTTTTAGGAATCATTGTTATAGTGTAAGCTACCTTCTTTATGGAAGAGTAGCCATTGTTTCTCGGGGTGATTAAAAAATGATAAAAATTTTTGACACAACACTAAGAGACGGAACTCAAAGTCCGGATGTGAATTTATCAATGCCGGACAAGCTTGAAATAGTTAAGACACTTGACGATTTTGGAATTGATTATCTTGAACTGGGCTGGCCAGGATCAAACCCAAAAGATATGGAAACATTTTTGGAAGCGTCAAAATTTAAACTTAAGAATTCTCAAATAGTTGCGTTTGGGGCTACAAGAAGAATGGGAATTAACGCACAAGATGATAAAAATCTGCAAGCCATACTTGAAAGTAAAGCAGATGTAGCATGTATTTTTGGTAAAACATGGATAGAACACGTTGAAAAACAGTTAAAATCGAACGCTAAAGATAACCTTACTGCAATAGAAGATAGTATAAAATTTTTGAAGAAAAACAAACTGAAAGTCTTTTATGACCTGGAACATTTTTTTGACGGGTTTAAGGATAATAAAAAATATGCGTTGGACTGTATAAAAACAGCGGCTGATGCAGGAGCAGACTGCTTAATAATGTGCGATACAAATGGTGGATCTCTTCCAGAAGAGATCAGAGGAATTATAAAAGAAGTAAAAGAATTTATGGATATTGAAAAAATCAAGGCAGAATTTGGAATGCATGCGCATAATGACTCAGGGTTTGCTGTGGCAAACACACTTGAAGCAGTAAACTTGGGAGCAACACACGTGCAAGGAACAATAAATGGCTTTGGAGAAAGGGCAGGTAATGCTGATCTATGCCAACTGATACCTAATCTGGCTTTAAAGAAAAAGCTGAAACTTAACGTAAAATTGAAAGACTTACAAAAAGTAAGTGATTTGGTGTATATACTTACAAATGTAAAACCAAATAATCACCAGCCGTTTGTAGGCAGAAATGCATTTAGGCATAAAGGAGGGATACATGTAGACGCAATTATGAAAGGTGCATCTTATGAACATATGGACCCTGCATTAATAGGCAACAAAAGAGAGATAGTATTAAGTGATTTAAGCGGTAAAGCGAATATAATTGAAGTTTTGAAAAAGTTTGAGATACGTGCAGATAAAAATGATCCAAGAGTCCTGCAAATGCTTAAAGAAGTGGAAAAATTAGAAAAATCAGGATATGATATCGGAAACCTTGAAGTGGAACAATACTTACTTGCACAAAAATTTTTTGCTGTACCAAGAGAGTTTTTTACTATTGATACATGGAAAGTGATGTCAGAACAGAGGAACGGAGAATTCTCAGAATCAGTTATAACAGGAAAAGTCAATGGAAAAGACAGACAGGTTGTTGCGGCTATCGATGGCGGACCAGTAGATGCAATGTATAAATCACTGCAAAGGATGATAGCTACGCACTATAAAGACATAAAAACAATAAAACTTGTAAATTATAAAGTGATGATAGCAGAAGATAAAGGAGCTGAAAGCTCGGTTAGAGTATATATTAAATTTCAAAACGAATCAGAAGAGTGGGGGACAGTTGGAGTAAGCCCAAACATACTAGAAGCATCACTTGAAGCAATTGAAAAAGGTTTTAGGTACTACTTACTTAAAAATTATTAGTGTTCTATCTGATACAAAAATATGAATTTTAATATGCCTATTTATAAATGAAAGTATTTAAATACTAGACCCGATTTATGACCCTTTATAAACAAAGATGCTTAATAGGACTAGTAATACCTTATAAGCAGAAATGAGTTATCGGGGGTGTATTTAGATGGCAAAGAAAGATTCTACCAAAAAAGATATTAAAGTAGTCAAGAAAGATTCTACCAAAAGAGATATTAAAGTAGTCAATATAGTGGTTTCTACATCACTGGAACATGATATACCGCTTGAAAAGATGGCAGCAACATTATCAAACACAGAATATAACCCAGAACAGTTCCCTGGGCTCGTTATCAGGATAAAAGAGCCTAAAACGTCTGCTTTGATATTTTCAAGCGGAAAAGTGGTCTGTACAGGCGCAAGAAGTTTAGATAAAGTACACGAATCAATTAAAAAAATCATAAAAAGCCTGGAAAAAATAGGTATTAAAATAAAGATTAAACCAGAGATAAAAATACAGAATATTGTTGCTGCAGGCAGTGTTGGAATGGACCTGAATTTGAACACCCTCACAATGAAACTGGAAAATACAGAATATGAACCAGAGCAATTCCCCGGATTGGTATATAAATTAGGCGGATCAGAGGGATTTTCCAAGGCAACTTTTTTGCTTTTTAGCAATGGAAAAATTGTGTGCACCGGAACAAAATCTGAACAAGAAGCTCACGCTGCTTTAGATAAGCTTGTGGAAAATCTAAAAAAAGTAATGTAGTAAATTTTTACGAAATGCTGCTTGTTTTGTTCTATTAGAGGATAAAATGGATTCAAATATGGATGCTAATGAACAAATAAACAAGTTTAAGGAATTTATAGAAAGTAATTATCATAGCCAATTAATCGAGAATGTCAGAAAAGGGGACCAGTTTCTTATAATTGATTTTGCTGAATTAAGCAAGTTTGATCCTGACTTAGCAAACATTTTACTTGACCAGCCAGATGAAGTTATTAAAGCAGGAGAACTTGCTGTTTTACAGTTTGATCTGCAAGAAAAAAATATAAAAATAAGGTTTGTGAATTTACCAGAAAGCAGACGGATTATGATTAGGAATATTAGAAGCAAGCATATTAATAAACTGTTACTAATCGAAGGGGTGGTAAGGCAAAAATCGGATGTTAGGCCACAAGTTACTTCTGCTAAGTTTGAATGTCCCAGTTGTGGGAATATAATAAATGTGCTGCAGTTAGATTCTTCATTTAAAGAGCCTACACGGTGCGGCTGCGGGAGAAAAGGAAAGTTTAGATTGATTAGTAAAGAACTTGTGGACGCTCAGGGGCTGGTTCTTGAAGAGTCAGCTGAGGATCTGGAAGGTGGCGAACAGCCCAAGAGGATCAATGCATTATTAAAAGATGATCTTGTAAGCCCGCTAAGCGAAAAAAAAACAAATCCCGGAAGCAAAATATTAGTGATAGGACAAGTAAAAGAAGTTCCGATAATATCAAGAACAGGAACAAAGTCCACACGATTTGATTTGATTGTAGAAGCCAATTATGTTTCTGCCATGGAAGAGGAGTTTAACGAGGCTAATCTTACACCAGAAGAAGAAAAAGAAATACAAGAATTGGCAGCAGATCCAGAAGTATACCAAAAACTTTCAAATTCAATAGCACCGTCAATTTTCGGGTATGATAAAATTAAGCAGTCACTTGTGCTGCAATTATTTGGCGGAGTGCATAAAACAAGAAAAGACGGAGTAGTTAGCAGAGGTGATATGCATATTCTTCTTGTTGGTGATCCAGGTGCAGGTAAATCTGCCCTACTTAAAAGGACCCACAGATTAGCTCCAAAAGGCATGTATGTGTCTGGAAAGGGCGTTTCTGCTGCTGGGTTAACCGCATCGGTTGTAAAAGATGAATTTTTGAAAGGGTGGAGCCTTGAAGCAGGTGCTATGGTGCTTGCTTCTAATGGCATATGTTGTATTGATGAAATGGATAAGATTAGCCAAGAAGACAGAGCTGCAATGCATGAGGCGCTTGAAAACCAGACAGTTAGCATTTCAAAAGCAAACATCCAGGCAACATTGATTGCCAGAACAACTGTTCTTGCCGCTGCAAATCCAAAGTTTGGCAGGTTTGACCCGTACGGCGTTGTGGGCGAACAAATCAATTTACCGCCCACGTTGATTAACAGGTTTGACTTGATATTTCCTATTAAAGATTTACCAGAAGCTGTAAAAGATGAACAACTAGCAGGACATATACTGCACCTTCATAAAAATCCTAAAATTCTGGAACCAGACATCCCAACAGACCTGCTTAAAAAGTATGTTGCTTACGCAAGAAAAAATATTAGGCCGGTACTAACTGATGCAGCAATAGAAGAAATAAAAAAGTATTACCTTGAAATGAGAAGCAAAGGTACAAGTGAGGAAGGCGCGACGAGGTCAATTCCCATTTCGCCAAGACAACTAGAGGGACTAGTCAGATTAAGCGAAGCGTCTGCCAAAGTGCGGCTTGCTGATAAAGTATTAAAAAAGGACGCAAAAAGGGCTATTGACCTATTACAGTTTTGCCTTATGGAAGTCGGATTTGATAAAGAGACAGGAAAAATTGATATTGACAGGATTGCGACAGGAATATCAGCATCACAAAGAAGCCACATATTAGTTGTAAAAGAGATTATTTCTCAGTTAGAGGTAAAAATTGGGAAAACCATCCCGATCGATGATGTGATAAGTGAAGCTAAAGGCAAGGGTGTAGAAGAAGATAAAGTAGAAGAAGCGCTTGAAAAGTTAAAACGATCAGGCGATATATTTGAGCCAAGGAGAGGATTTGTACAAAAGATTTGAAAAGAATTTTCTTTCAAAAAATATTTAAATGTTGATTGACCAACAATAATCTTTTGGGGGAAATATGCCTGAGCAAATTAAAAGACATGTAGCTTATAAAGTTAACATAAAAGATGTGCTGTCTGGCACGTACATAAAAAGTGAAGGTGAGTGGGACCCAAACTTTATAGAGATAAATAACAAGCAGATTTCTAGGGTTAATTTAATGGGAATTGTTGTACAAAATGACCAGGGAGCTAATCAGAGCAGCATTATCCTGGATGACGGCACAGGCAGAATCATAATCAGGTCATTTGGCAGAGAAAATGATAAGATTAAAGTCGAAGATATTGTGCTTGTTATTGGAAGACCCAGAGAATTTGGTAATGAAAGATATATAGTGCCCGAGATAATAAAAAAAATTGATAATAAAAAATGGGTAGAGCTCAGGAAGCTTGAAAGGAGTAATACTGTTAAAGAAGAAAGTATTGAAATAGAAGTAGGCGCCCCTGAAGAAGGTTTTCCTGAAGAAAAAATAATTGAAGCAATTAAGGAGCTTGACCAAGGAGAGGGAGCAGACATCCAATTGATAAATGAAAAAATTAATGATGCTGAAAAAGTTATTAAAAACCTGCTTGAAAGGGGAGAGGTGTTCGAAATTAAGCCAGGCAGATTAAAAGTACTAGAATAATATGGGTGTGATATATACTTCGGCAAGCGCTGCAATAAATAACATGACCAGCGAAATCACTAAAAGATTTGTTGAGTCTAATAAAATACGCTCAAATTTTGTTGTGCCAAAATCGTGGCGAATCACAGCTACAGAGATTATACCACCTGCAAGACCAGCGACAAAATAGGCTGTTATTTCTGGAATGCCGTGTACCATGTACCTTAATATGCCAAGAGAACCTATTTGAAAATAAGAAGAAGTTGTCCCGATATTGGTTCTTATAAAATTACCGATTGCAACACTAATAACTGAGGCATTCCACGTTAAGATAAAAATTGCGCCTGCCCCGTACAAAAATGCAAACAAAATACAAAATACCATTACTTTTATATTATTCAAAAAAATTGCAACGAACATGTTAAAATCCTGGGTCGCATTGCCTGTGACACGATCGTTAATATCGGTTATTGTCTGAGTTTGAATGCTAAATAAGGTGGATGTCACATCGTTTGGAAGAAAAACATACCATAATGATAAACTAATCATAATACCCAAAAATAAAAAAACGAAAAAAAGCAGGGCTTTGCCATGCTCTCTTAACAGGGTTCTTTCGTCTGATAATTCCAGATCTTTTTTCTCTTCCATTTTTATTGTGGTGTATATTAATGGAACGCAGGCCATCACTGTTAAAAATACCATAACAAGGCTTGCGTGCTGATTAAAAATCCATAAACTTAAAAGAACAGCTATTGAAGAGTAAACCATTCCGATGAAAAACATTTCCCAAGGCTCGCGCTCTGCTTTTAACGGATTAATAAGTGATTCAAGGACCATGGTTTTAAAAGAATTATGCTTCTATTTATACTTTTTGTTTGCAAAACCGATTAGGTCGGCTTTAGGACCCCTATCAGTTGACTATGGGTGCGTGTACTAATTTAAGGTTAAGTTACTGCTATCTCATTTATCAACGGGTTATTTTTAATCCCATAATGCGCATCCATTTGTTTGTTGATATATTCTGCCCTTAGATGAACCATATAATTTGCATTTTCCTCAT
>JBDRFR010000180.1:0-29991 GCA_043818675.1 Nanobdellota archaeon | reverse complement strand
TTGTGAAAAACAACGATCAGGTGGAAAATCCGCTCGCTGAGCTCGCTTTCCCATTTTCCACAAAAAACTGTCGTAGTTTGAACAAATTGGAAAGCACAAACTATAAAAACAACCACGAGGTTTAACATAGATGAAAATAATTTAAATGACTCTATTTTGCTATAGATAATTAAAAATGAACAAAAAAACAAAGGTACTATTAATAAAACCAAAATCTTATTCACTTGCTATAACCCCCCCATTAGGATTGGGTTATTTATCGGGAACTCTTAAAAAAAATGGATATAGTGTAACAATAATTGATTGTGATTTAATATCAAAAAAAAAATTAATTAAAGAGGCAGAGCGTCTAAAACCTGACTTGATTGGTATAACTGGGATGACTCCCGATTTTCCCGAGATAAAAAACTTGGCGAAATTATTTCGAAAGATTTCTCCCAAAGCTAAAATTATCGTCGGTGGTATTCATGTGTCAGTTTTACCTAAGGAATCTTTTATAGAGCTGAAACCTGATTTTATTATTATTGGTGAAGGTGAAATGACCCTTCTCGATTTGGTAAATAAACGTGAGATTAATGATGATAATTTTGGGGAGGTTGACGGACTGTGTTTTTACAAAGACAAAAAAATAATAATCAATAAGCCAAGAAAGCTAATTAAGAATCTTGATGATTTAAAAGTGGATTGGGAGGGTCTAAATATCCTTAAATACCCAAGTATACCACAAACTCTTATTTATAAAAAATGGCCATTTTCACCATTTATGACAAGCAGAGGATGCCCCAATAATTGCGCTTACTGTGCGTCTTCTGATTTTTGGAAAAGAAAATTAAGATTTCATTCTCCCATACGTGTTGTAGACGATATAGAACATCTGATAAAAAAATATAACATAAAAGAAATCCGTTTTTTAGATGATAATATTACCTTGAATAAGTCTCATATATCAGAAATTTGTAATGAAATCCTCCGGAGAAACATTAAGATTAACTGGTGCTGCCCTAATGGAGTTCAGTTTGACACACTAGATGAAACACTTGTGAAAAAGATGAGCGAGTCAGGGTGCTATTTTTGCGGTTTAGGTATTGAATTTGGTGATGCGAAAATACGTAAATTGGCAAATAGGCATTTTGATTATAGTAATCTTAAAGAAAAGATACAACTGCTTAGATTACATAATATTATTACTTGGGGATTCTTTGTTTTAGGATTTCCTGGAGAAACAAAAGAAACATTGATAAAAACCTATAGGTTTTCAAAAGAAGTAGGAGTAGATTTCGCTGATTTTACTTTGTTTATACCTATCCCTGGGTCAGAAATTTATAAATCTTTGACAAAGTCATCTAAAAAAAATTTGGATTTTAAAAACTTTCAATTTTATAAGCCTTATTTATTAAGCGAACATATTGGTATAAATGTGAGAAAGTATCAAAAAAAATTTATGTTGGGATACTATCTTAGACCCAAAACTTTGTACTTGGTATTAACTGTATTTATCAAACTTAGGGATGTGTTTTTCTTACCCAGAATTTTTAATACCATAATTTTAAAAAAATGATAAGTACATCAAAATGTAAATTTTTTTTCACTTAAGTTAATATTAAAGCAACAACTAAACTGAAACTTGTAAAAAAATATTCCTCTTAGTTTTTATAATTTAAGGTTTTTATCTAAAGACCTGTCATTGGAAAGATCAACTAAAATTAATATAAACTCATTTATTTAAATCTATCTAAGATTCTACATATCTCTAAGTTAAATTTAGGACCGATAATGGAACTTGTTAATTTATTTTTTATCAAATTTAAAAAATGATTAATTTCCATATCTAGCGGTTTTTCTTTTACTATGTAAGTAATCTTTTGGAAAATTAATGAACCCTTTGCTGTTATTCTTTGTTTAATACAATCAACTTCTGTGTGAATATTATGACCCTTTATTAAAATAGTTCTTTTTTTAATTGGAGAATCCCAACTTAATAAGATATTCACTTTTATTCCATTATAATCTAATTTTATGTATGCTGATACCTCCTTTTTTTCCTTCATGCCAATTTTATAATTTTTAATGGTTGGCTGAATGTTAAATAAATAATTCATAATACTCAATGGATGTACCCCTAAATCAGGAATAATCTTCATATCTTTTTTTATGTTCCTTAATTTATCTAGCCAATAAAAATTTATTTCTTTTGTATCCCTAATTCCTTCCTTTATAATGAATTCTTTTAATTTTTTAACACAACCATCAAAAATATAGATATAACCACAAAGTGAAACAAGATTCTTTTTCTGTGCAATTTTTGTTAGTTCCCTTGCTTCTCTTGAATTCAAACAAAAAGGTTTTTCAACTAGAATATTTTTTCCATTCATTAAGCAATCTTTTGCAATTCTATAATGTGTTATATTGGGGGTAATTATAAAAACCGATTTAATATTTCCTGATTTAATCAATTCCTTATAGTTATCATATGTTTTAAGTTTGTTTCTTTTACCATATTTCACTAATCTTCTTTTATCTATATCACAGATATGTATGATCTTTACATTTCTAACTCTATCTAAAACCTTTAAGTATTTACTCCCCCAATAACCACACCCAATAACACATACTTCCATTTTATTTCAAGATTTTTAACCTTAACCAAATTTTAACTGTATTTAGTAAGGTTAATGTACCATCTGTGAGTAAATTAAATTTAGATCCTGCACTTCTGTGTATGTATTCAGCGGGTATTTCTTTAATTCTATATCTGTCATCTTTTAATTTTGCAAATAATTCAATATGAAAATCGAATCTATTTGAGGTTAGCTTAGTGGAATTCAATATTTCTTTCCTGTAAGCAACAAACCCACTTTGAGTATCATGTATCTTTATTCCAAATAAAAAAAAAATTAAATATATGATATACCCTACTTGCAATTAACCTAGTCAGTGGAATCTCCCCTTTAATACCTTTATACCTAGACGCAATAACTACATCATAATTTTTTATTTCTTCTAAAAATGAATTTATTATATTTGGATTTACAGAAAGGTCCGCGTCCATTTGTATAACAACATTACCAGAGGCTTTATTGAACATCTGTCTTAATACATATCCCATACCCCTATTTTTTTTATTTATTATAATATGGGCCATCTTATCCTTAATTGAAATTTTTCGTAATATTTCATTGGTTTTGTCCTTACTACCATCACTTGATATAATTATTTCATATTTTTTTTTTGTCTTATTTAAGACTTTTTTAACTAAATTATATGTATTATCGATAATCTTCTCTTCATTATAGCAAGGAATAACAACCGAAACTTTATTTATGTCTTCCATTTTTTAATGTACGTCTTAAAAAAACATATTTTCATAAATATTAATCTTATTTTTATAGATACTTTCCTATTTCGCTAATAACATTCTTAAAATTTTTCAACATAAAAATCGGATTAGCGTATAAATTAATGCCAAAATTACAGGTATCACAACAACCATTACAGTCTAATTTATCGACCATTTTTCTCATCTGAGCAAATTTTTTAGATCTCCAGATACTCATTAATTTCTGTTTTTTAACGTTACCAACTGGTTTATTTAGATCATAACATGTAAATATATCCCCCTTATAATTTGTGTAGAAGTATAAGTAACCAGCATAACAAGGATATGTATTTATTTTTCCTTGTAAAAATCTGATAATCGATTCAGTGAATGTATTAGAGAGATTAGTATGTATCCTATTATTTTTTGCAAATTTCTTGAACTCCTGCAATTTTTCTTTCAACTTAATAAAATCCTTATTTCTAAAAGATGTTAGACTTATATTAATAGACCCAAACTCATTATAGGGATAACAATTATGCATAGGATATAGTTTTATATAATCAACTTTTTTACTTTTTAGAAATTTCCCAATTTTAATAATATCCTTAAAATTCTCTTTAGTGATTATTACTATTACACCAAAATTTATTTTATTTTTATATTTACTTAAATTCTCAATAGCTTTAATCTTTTTAGAAAATGTATTCTTAGTACCTGAAAAAACATCTTGGATTTTTTCATTAGAATGGTAGAATGAAACCATGATAGAATCTGTCCCGCTTTCCACTAAGGATCTAACTCTTTTTTCAGTTAGTAATATCCCATTTGTATCAATAATCACCTTTATCCCTTTACTTTTAATATATTTAATAATATCTTCTAAATCGTTTCGTAGTAAGGGTTCTCCACCAGTAATCCCCACCACTTTTATACCTAATTTTTTCAATTCATCTACATATTGGAAAATACTCTCTTTATCTAATTTATTGTCTACTCTTTTCTTCCAATAACTACAACTTTTACATTTTAAATTACATTCTTTAGTTAACTCTAGATAGTTAATTATTGGTCGGGGTGTTATTATTTTAAATTTTTTAGAAATTATGCTAATCGAAGTAGAATAGACAAGCGATAAAAATTGAATATAATTATTGTTCATTTTTCAAAAATTTGGTAATTTTCCAGTAAATTAATAATGGCTGATGGTTCAAACTTCAGCAGTAAGTTTTGTTCTATGTGACAATTGTAATTGCAATTATGACAATCTCTTTCTTTCGTTGATATCAGAGCTTTGTCCACACCAAGTACAATAACATTTTTTAACCCCCTTTCATCTACAAACTTGTAGCAAGGCGATATATTTCCGTTCGGTTTAATAGTAAAAGCAAGTTTGCCCATTAAACAGTTTCTAAAGTAGTAAGAATGATATCCTTTATTTATTATATTGTCAATATATTTTTTTGAATTAAGAACATGTCCCCCTTCTTTTTTCAATTTTTCAATAAATTTAAACGCTTTTTTTATTTCACGATTGGCAGGTTTTATCTGATTAAGTTGTTTTTTTGTTATATTAGCAGGTTTGAAGTTATAAACAGGAGTAAAATATATTCTTGCTTCATATTCTCTAGCCTTCTTATACACAAAATCAATTTGATCTAAATTTTTTTTGGTCAAAATCATATTAATAGCAATAGACATGCCTCTTTTATGTAAAATATTAATAGCATCCATTGTATTATTATAGGAATCTTTTCCCCTTAACTCATCATGTACTTTTTCATTCCCATTTAAACATAAATATGTGAAATTAACATCCTTTAATTTTCCAATATTTTTTTTAATAAGATCTCCATTAGTTGTTAAAATAGTTTTAACACCAATTTTTCTCGAAAAGGATATTATTTTTCCAATATCTGCCCTTAAAAGTGGTTCTCCACCAGTAAAATTTATCTGTTGCATCCCTTTAGATCTAAATTGTTTAATCATATTAATTACTTGATTAGTATCCATCATTTTTGACTTTTTATTTTTATCTATATTACAATAGACACATTTTCTATTGCATTGATTAGTAGTCAGAAAAGTTACAAATAATGATACTTTTTTATTAAATAACCTAGATCCCATTACTTTTAAACCAACTTTTAAATTTTCAATTAACATTTTTTGGTTAAATGCAGTTGTTTGTAATATTTCCATTATAAATAGTTTAATAGGAAATAACTTCCTTTTAATAACCTAGTAAGATCGTCATAAGATCTGATAGAAAGTAAATGATTTAGTATGTATTTTGGCCTCAAGTAAAACTTTCTGAACGCATACTTTCTTACTTTAATAAGGTCTTCTTTTTCTTTATAACCAAAGGGTATAAATACTGGGTCCCACAGACTATAGTTTTTGAATTTAGCATCCAATACCCCATATTTTTTATGTTGTTTATGTAATAATGTTCCTGGAAATGGGGTTGTATAACAAAACTGAGCATAATCTGGGTTTAGTTTAACTGCAAAATCAATTGTCTTTTTAGCTTTCATAAGGTGTTCTCCAGGAAGACCAATCATAAAAGAAGCCCTAACACTAATTCCAATTTTCTTAGTTATTTTAACTATTTCTTCTGCCTTTTTTAAGGATATATTTTTATTAATTAATTTGAGTTGTTCCTCATTCGCAGATTCGATTCCATAAAAAATGCACCAACATCCCGTAGATTTCATTAATTTAAGTAATTTTTCATCAACTGTGTCAACACGAGAGAAACAGCTCCAACAGAAGTTAATATCTTCTTTGATAATCTTTTTACAAAAATTTTCAACTCTTTGATAATTTGTAGTAAAACATTCATCCCAAACATGTATTTCTTTAATACCTAAACTTAGAAGGTACTTTATCTCTTTAATAACATTGTCTATTGATCTATATCTGGCTTCAGTGGACATATTACCAACAGAACAATAAGAGCATTTAAAATTACAACCCCTACTAGATATTATATGTGCAACTGGTAATTTTTTATATTGATTTGGTGGCGGGACATAATTAGCCATTCCTTTTCTCTTTGGAATTGGAATTTCATCCAGGTTTTTTAGAGTATTAGGTATTTTATTTATCCTTATATTATTACCAATCCGATAACAGAGCCCATTCATTCTATTTAACCGATTTCTAATTTTACTGATGTCACTTTTTTTATAATTAATTTTTTTTAGATTTTTAAGTAAATCACTTAATATCTTTTCACCCTCACCAACAACAACAAAATCAATATCATCAATCTTTCTTAAAGTTGATTTAGGCATAGCACTTACATGAGTTCCACCTAAGATTACAATTTTTTGACTGAATATTTCACTATTTTTTCTTAAAAAAGTTGTGATTAAGTTAATAGTAGCTGTACATGTGGTAAATCCAACCACTTTTATGTTACATTTTTCAATAAAGTGTATAATCTCATCTAGTCTGTTAGGCAGCATATCTAGAATTTTTGTTTTAAAACCATTTTTGTTAAGATAAGATGAAAGGTACATTAAACCAAGTGGAGGTAGCCTATTTAATCCGTCTGCTTTTTTACTATGTGTGGCTAATGAGAATCTTTGAACAGAAACCAAAAGTATATCATACTTCTTTTTTTCTTTATTTAAAGAAGTGGATAGTTTCATAATTACCTCCCAAATAAGTATGATAACCATTTATTTTTAAAATTTTTTCAATACATTTCATCCTTGACACTTTTTCCCCATCACTAACTTTAGGTAGTATTTTATAGGACTTCGTCCCTTTTTTATCGCTATATGAATTAATGTGTCCACAGTCAAATTTTAAATTTTTGAGTAAGGAAAGGGTTTTTCTAAAGTCTTCTCTTTTTTCTTTTGGGAAGCCAACCATAATATGTGTTTCTATAATGATATCCTGCTTTATTTTTCGCATATTATCAATTGCTTTGATTATTTTTTTGATATCATAACATCTACCCATATACTTTAATATTCTTTCACTCCCACTTTCTATTGGAATAGATATCCATTCAATTTTACCTTCTTTTAGAAGTTCATATAAACCTTCACGGTATTTTATAATCCATTTTGGATTGAAATCTAATATTTTAATTTTATATTTTTTCTTGTAACTACATATCTTTTGCAACAAATTCAATATCGTAGTGTTTCTGTCTAGCCCATATGCTCCTACATCCTCACCCAAAAGAGAGAAATGATTATACCCTTTTGATAGCCCATCATTAAATTCCTGTACACATTGAACTAGTGACTTACTCTTTAGCTTTCCAGTTGCTTTTTTTATTGCACAATATGAACAGTTTCCCATGCAACCAACGCCAACCCTTATATAATAACTTTTGAGAACTTTTTCTTTTTTTATGAGGAATATTTGTTCTAAAAAAGTATCTTTAAATTTGTCAATACTTTTTTTTTGGTATTTCATCCCATTTAACATATTAAGCATAACTACATTTTTATTTGATTTAGAATAATTAAGTATGTTTTTATCTTTTATTTTTGTAATTGAGATTGAATGGGGCATTATTTTATCAAATTTTTTTAGATCTATTGGTGTTATTTCAAACAAATTAGTATATTTTTTTAAAATATCCCTATTTATTGCGGGCAGACAACCAGATACTATAACCTTCCCTTTATATTTGGAATATTGATCTACCTTCTTTATCGAATTGCCCTCTTTATTTTGGTTAAATGCACAAGTGAATAAGATAATAAAATCTGCAATTTTTGGATTGTAGGTCATACTGTAATCATTTTTTGATAAAAATTCTGCTACCCTCTCTAAATCTAACAGCCTTCTTCTGCAGGCACCAACAGGCTCTAGGTATACTTTCATATTTATCAGTTCGTATCAACTCTTTCTTTTAATAATTAAAGGAAGTTTTTTACACTTCCTTATTCCGTTTATGTACTCTTTAATAAATTTCTTATTACTTGCAGGCAAACAAAATTCATTCATATCCTTAAAATACTTATTTTTATTCATTATTTTTAAAATATCCTTCAGTTTTTTATCTTTTAAATTTCCAAAAGTAATTTGAATATAAGGGCAAGGCATTACATCACCATAGCAGGTAATTGCAATCTTTTCTATACCTGCTGAACACCCTTTTTTTATATAATTGCCTTCTTCACACATACGTATATCGTTTTTCTTGAAACTTTTTTTGATCATATCCCAATAAGATTTATTAAGAATGACATTTTCTTTGTTATTCCAATTACCTATTGGTACTGGAAAACAAAAATGCGATTCTACCCCTATTTTTTTATTTATCCTGATAATGTTGGCTATCTCATTCCTATTTATCTTTTCTTGGGTTAAAACAGTACTAGTAAAGACCTTAAATCCCATTTTTTTTGCTAGTCTAATTCCATCTATTGCTTTTCTATAGCAACCTTTTTTATTTCTATTATTATCATGGACCTTTTTATTGTGGGAATCTATGCTTACCATGATTAAATCTAACCCAGCTATTTTTAGTTGTTCTAACAATCTCTTTTCAAGTTTTTGGCCATTTGTGACAAGGGCAGCATATGTATGTGTATTTTTAATATATTTAACTAACTGAAGCAATTTTTCTTTATATAATAAGGGTTCACCGCCACTTATAAAAAAATAGACTGTGCCTAATTGTACACATTGGTCAACAATATCTTTCAATTCAATAAAAGTTAATTCCTTTCTTTGTGAATTTTTCATTTTCTGAGCATAGCAATGTTTGCAATTCAATTGACAATCAAATCCCAAATCAACCTCTACAGATCTCAAAACATTCTTTTTAAGCACTACAAGTTTAAAGTAGTTTTTTAATAGCCTATGCACTAATAAAGGTTCTTGGAGCACAAACTGCATATTATACAAAAATCTATTTTTCACAATTTCACCAATTAGTCGGTGAATATGAATAAGATACCATATTTAATTTTTGTGATTTGTTAGTAATTTATTTGGGTAGGGAAAGATTTATTTAGGGGGTGTTGTTACTTTGGTCTTAATGAGAGAAAATATAAATGAGATAGAAGATTTTATTCAGAATCCCACTAAACTATCTAGGCACTTAGTTGAGATAGTAAATAAAAAAAAACAGAAATATGATTCTTTGCTGAGGTCTAAAGGCTTTTTTGAAAATATTTCCATTAATGTTAAACTTAGATTGAAGTACTTAAATGGATATAAAGAAATTTGTGGATTCTTAAAAACATTTCAGGTTAATGGTGAGGGCATAGTTGAGCTGTTTAAAGAATTTGAAAGAATAGCAGATAAAACTGCCATTAATAATCTATTATTAGCATATGCTTATTTGAATGAAAAAAATAAATCTCCCCCTATAATTACAAAGGATGATGAAAAATTATTATACTTTAATCGTTTGTATAATAAAAAAATTTCAACTAAAGCTTTCAACAATAAATATGGCCACTATGCCTTAAACCCATTTGAATTATCAGCCAAACGATTCAGCGAATACACGCATAATGAACTGCTGGGCATGGCACAACATTCAAAAAATTTTGTACTAAAAAAACACACAGAATTGAAGGACTACATCGCTTTTGAGAATAGTAAAAACCTTTTTCCAATTTACTCTGCACTGAGAGAAGAATTAAAATATCATGCTTTGTATATTATCCATGATTTGAGGTTTGAATTACTAAAACTAGAAAAAAGAAAAAACATAGAAAATATATTCAATTTAAGTTATCGTGAGGTACATAACCTTATAAAATGAAACTGGAAGGAGAATTCGTGACTAAAGTCCCATTGAATAAGCAGGAATTTAATTACCAATTTATTGATGACTTAAGGGATTTTAAGGAAGGTGATTGTATAGTTGTGAAGTATTTAGACCCGGATTTTAGTATGTTGTTGTCTGATATCCAACTTATTGTGACAGAAAATGGTTCATCCTTATCACACTTAGCAATTATCGCAATGGAGTATGGTAAATGTATAATACGTGTTAAGGATATTACTAACAACATTAAAAATAGGGGAAAATTAATATTAAATTATGTTAAAGAAGGTGTTGAGATTGAAATATCATAGCAGGATTGTAACAATCGTGTTGTGCTTTTTTCTTAGCTTTAGATTGGTTCACGCCTTTTTTTCACCGTCAACTTTATCCACATTATCAAACACAATTGGATCTATATTCCAGATTTTTTTAATTTTTTTAATTGTGGCACTAATCACTTTTTGGAAAAAAATAAGAAGAAGGCGGAAGCTAATTTTTAAATTATTTATGGTTTTGGTGGTGTCTCTAATTATCTTTACGATTATGTCAATTAAATCTAAAGAAAGATATGTGGCTTATGATTCTAAAGATATTACAATGCTTTATAGAGGTGATTTTAATAACCTTAACAATGAAGATAAATATCTAGATTTGAATAACCTCAGTGAAATAGAATACAATGGATACAAAAAAGTAAACTTAATTCCTTTTAGTAATTTTGAATTAAAAAACGATACATTAAAATCTTCTTTACTTCTGCTAAGAGAGTTGTTTCGATACAACACTGTAGAAAGGTACTTAGGTCGAAATAATATTTTAAAAGATGATAAAATTCTTTTATATTGCTATACTGGGTCGACAAGTAAAGCATTTTCTTATATGTTAAATAAAAAAGGATATAATACTTATTATACCGGACTAAAAAACATAAATAAGACTAACTTTTTGAAACTGGACATTGTTGAACAAAAAGAAGTTGATAGAACAATAAAGACGCAAAGGCTTACACATTTCGATCCTTCAATGGAATATTTGTTTTTTTTACTTGGTTCTGAAGAAGTTACAAACGACGAATACCACCCTCTATGCGAAAAGATAAATATATTTCCGATTGATACCCATCTTTATCAAGGCTTTTTTTCAATATGTGATCGCGAGCCATTAAATTTTTCTGATAAATACAACAATAAGTCTTTGATTATTTGTGGTAGTAACCTACATTGTCTCCTTACAAAGCAGTATGTTTATTGGTTAAATAAATCTGAGGAAATTAGTACTATTTACAAGATGGACTAGCTTAGAATTGTTAATTCTCAAATTCTTACATTATTCCTTCATAGTTAAACCATTCAATTGCTTTATTTATAGCATAAGGTATAGATTTAGGGTGCCAATTTAATTCCTTCTTAGCTTTAGTTATATCACAGTACACTTTCTTGTTGTAGAAGTTATCAATTGTTTCGGGTGTTATAGTGGGATATTTTTTGAGTAATTTGGACCTAAAAACATCTAAACATGACAATAGTCTTAGGGGGGTCTTCCCAATTTCAAATTTTATTCCTTTACCAAATTTTTTTATTATTTCGGATAATGTGATAACTCCCTCATTAGTGAGTATATATCGGTTAAATTTGACCCCCTTTTTTTCCGCTAAATATATACTTTTAGCTACATCTTTGACACTTACGATTGAAAAAGAGAAGTTGACATTAAAATGAATTTTGGTTCCAACTATATTTTTTAAAATTTTCATGATGGGTGTTGATTTAAAACAATAAGGGCCAACCATTGTTCCGGGTAATACTGAAACTAACCATATGTTGTATTTTTTTCCAAGTTTTAGCGCAATTTTTTCTGATTCTACTTTTGCTTTAACATATGGGTGGATTGGATTTTTATTCCAATCTTTTTCAGTTAGAAGATTTTCTTTTGAAGATTCATTACCTAATGTAGCAATAGAGCTTACGTGAACAATTTTTTTTACGCCCTGTTTTTTTGCTTCATCTATTAAATTGATTGTACCTTTAATGGCTGTTTCTACAACCTTTTTTTCATTCTTATTTGAGCCAATTTCAACTGGAAAAGCAGAATTATATACAGTTTTCACATCGCGCATTAAATCTTTTAGTGAATCTTTTAATAATAAATTCCCATATATAACTTCAACATTAAGACCCTTATAAGGTTTTTTCCATTTGGTATTCCTAGTCATTGCTTTTACTCTTTCACCTTTTTCTATTAACATCCTTACTAAATTGTTTCCAAGATGTCCGCTTGCTCCGGTAACAAGGTATTTGTTCCTCATTTTTCAAATGCTTTTTTCCCAATCTTAAACAAGTTCATTATTGAACTGATATTTAATGAAAATAATAAATTATCTTCAATATAACATCCATCTTCACATTTTTCACAAAATGGTTTTTTGATATTATAAAAGGCATTTTCCCATCCAATGGTATTGCCATTGTTATTTTTATTTTGGAGGTATTTATAGCAATTTCCAACAATGCCACTTGGAGAAACAGCACAGGATCTTTTGAATACATTACACTTATTTACACTAAAATTACCGTATTTAGCCATTTGTTTTAGATATGGTGTGGAGTTTATTATGTTATTTCCTTGTTTTTTGTTTTTTAGAATATAATTAAAAATTTCTTTTATATCTTTTCTTTTGATTTTAAGATAACTTATTTGCTTATTGTTTGCATTTGACAAAGAACTCTTAAATACAGTCTGAAAGTCAACTAAAATACTTTTTTCCTTAGCCAGTTCTAATACATGCTCAATATTTTCTTTGTTTTTGTTGTATAAGATACAGTTTAGTATGATATTTAGGTTATTTTTCTTTGCATTATCTATTGCTTCAATAACTTCATCATAAGAACCCATTCCTCTGATTTTATCATGTACTTTCTTTGGGCCATTTAAACAAAGCGCAACAACGTCAAGGTCTTTTAACTCTTTTATTCTGTGTTTTAAAAGACTGCCGTTTGTGCTTATCAATGTTAGAATATCCTTCTTCTTTGCATAACTTATTAACTTTCCGATATCTTTCCTAATCAAAGGTTCTCCGCCAATAAAAGTTATTTGCTCCATTCCTACTTTGTGAAGCTCATCTATCATTTTTTTTATTTCAGAGGTATTCATCTCTCTTTCTGTTAGAGATTTAACATTACAGTATTTACATTCATAATTACACTTATATGTTGTAATAAAATTGACCTTTATAGGATACTTTTTACCGAATAAAGAAAGAATAACCTTTATTCCAGATTTGATGTTTTTTTTAAGCAGTGTCATATCCCAGCAGCCAGACATTTCATTTTTCTATTAACCTTATTATAAAGCTTATTTTTCCTCATTCTTTTTAGTATTATCCTGAGGGTATCTTTTTTTGTATTGCCAAATTCATTTTTTATGAAAGAACAAGGCATTACACCGCCATATAATGATATGGCTATTTTTTCAGAACCTGCAGAACACCCTTTGAAAAAGTAATTGTTTTCCTCGCAAAGCCTTGCGAGAGGCTGATTCATTACTTCGTTTAACAATAAAATATCTTGTTCATCTAACCTTTCTTTTTTGTTACCTCTCCATTTTCCTGTAAGTACAGGGAGGCAGAATATTACACTACAGTCCAAGCTTTTGGCAATATCCAGTATCTTAATTAACATTCCATTTCGCAGTTTATCTTTTGTTAATAAAGTACTTATTATAACTTCAATTCCGACAGATTTGCAGTTTGTTATGGCGTCTATGGTTTTTGCATAGCAACCATTATATTCTCTGAATTTATCATGTTCTTTTTCGTAAGGATAGTCTAAACTAATACATGCAACATCCAACCCTGATTTTTTAAGATCCTGTGCATACGACTTATTAAGTAATATTCCATTTGTATCTATACTTGAGATACAGTTTCTTTTGTTTGCGTGTTTAATAACTTCAAGAAGTTTGTTTCTTGGGATTAAAGTTTCACCACCTGTAAAAAGAACATGGATTGCCCCTAACTTAATAGATTGATCTATTATATTTTTTATAGACTCTGTTGTTAACTCATCTTTTTTGTTGTGTTTTAAGTCTTCACAACAACAATGCTTACATCTACATTGACAATCATATGTTAAAGCAATCTCAATAGTTCTTAAAACAGTTTTTCCTAAGGTCATGAGGCAGTAATTTTTTACGATTCTTGGAATTATTTTTGGTTTTCTTAGCACAATTATTGAATTATTCATAATTCTTGGTATAGTTTTCATTTTTCACCAATAATGACCAAGCTAAGTCCCATGGGTGGGTTAATTATATTTTCCATAAATTCAAAAAAGGGGCAGAGCTTATCAAATCTCGCTATGTCTATTTCATTATGCATCTTTATTTTTAAAAGTTTTGAGTGATACCACCACCCTAATAGCCCAATAAAATTCATATAGAATATCTTTTTGATATCAAAGCCAGCACCAACCACTTTTTCTTTTATTTCCTTTTTGTCGTATCTTCTGAAATGCTTATTCATTATATCAATACTTCCATAGGGCAATTGGAAAGCCGGCACAATAAGGATAAGGTTCCCTCCCTTTTTTGTTGAACAGTACATATTATGTAAAGCTTTTTTATCATGTTTTATATGTTCCAGAACATTAATACAAACAACGGTATCAAAACCTTTTTTTAAGCT
This sequence comes from Nanobdellota archaeon, assembly GCA_043818675.1. Lineage (GTDB taxonomy): Archaea > Nanobdellota > Nanobdellia > Woesearchaeales > DATDXC01 > JBDRFR01. The sequence continues at coordinate 15,237 of JBDRFR010000180.1, read as the reverse complement.
TGATTTAGATATATCCATTTTTAATATTATGTGCTTACTTTTCCTTAAATTATAGTCTAAGATATCAATACAGCATATTTTTCTCCCTCTGCAAATATGGTTAGTCATACTACCTAATCCTGATCCAACTTCTAATATATTCTTTCCAAGAAATGGGGCTATTTTATTATAAATCCATTTATGGTAATTCTTAGTTTTAGATATTCTTTCCAAATTTATGTTAGTGTTCATTATCCAATTTGTATAAAATGTATATTGTATTACACTAAACTCCTTTTTAGACTGCTAGTTATAAATGTTTTATCATTAAAATCAGCACTCATTATTATATTTTTCAAAATATTAGTAAACTATATAAATAATTATCTAATCTACTATTAATCATGACGATTAGTGATGCGTTAATTATCTCACATATTGCTTATATCTTTGTAATATTTATCGGTATTTTTTTTATTTTGAAATTTAGACGGGAAATAATAAAAATAGAAGAAAAAATTTGTGATTAAAATGGATACAACAACGGCAATAATATTGACGCAATTACCTATAGCGATAGGAATATTTATCGGTGCTTATGAGTTGTATATGTTTAGAAAGAATTTATTAAGAGTATTGAATAAACTCGCAGATAAGATTAATAAGAAATAATCTAAAAATTCTTATAGTACTCTAAACACTTTTGTTTCATATCACCTTCAAGCTCATTACATATTTGTTCATATTTGTTTAAACTTTCACCTAATTGAATTAAACAATAGAATTTATAATCGTCATTTTTTACACTTTTACACAACTGCAAATCATTTTTAACAACACTAATGCATGAATTCCGAATATTTTCATCAATTATTTTTTTGCAAATTTCAATATTCTTCCCATTTGCTCCATCATTAAGTCTTTGTTCATCTACTACTTTTGTGCCATCTTGCATGCATAACTTATTAGTTATTTCTGTGCAAATTTCTGGATTGGATTCTGCTAGTGCTTTACACTGTATTTTGTAGTGGTTGTCTACAATGTTGTTGCATAAACTTATATTTTTATTTCTAGTTGCTAATATCTCTAACACAGAATCTTTACAATCTCTTTCATGGACTTCACCTTCAACTTCACAGATATCTAGATTTTCAGATAACATTGCTTTGCATGTAGTTGCCCAGTGAAAATCTTCACATGAATCACAAATTTCCGAATTTTTGTTTCTGAAGGCTTCACACACAATTTTAGCATCCTTGCCTGTTGTTTTGTCACATAAGCAGTTTCCATCAACGAAACACCTGGTCAGGTAATAATTATCGATGCAACTATCTCTTTTATCTGATCTGTTTTCTAAAAGATATGCATCACACAAACTAAGGTTACCAGTAACTCTACTTATACATTTGTATTCTCTTGAAGATAACGATTTATCTACACATTTTTCAAATTCATCCTGATACATCTTCTCGTAATCAGTTTCTGGTTCAACAGGACTTTCTACAGCCTTTGGTGTTTCAGTTATGCCTTCACCTGAATCCTCTTGGATGGGGGATATTTTAATACCATCTGATTCAACATCAACCTTTAAAGAAAAAGTAGCCAGGACAATAATCACAACAGCAAGAATACTAATAAATAAAACCTTTTTAGAAAAATAGAGCTTCTTCCTTTCAGTTGCTGCAACAGCACTCCCGTCTATATCATCTTGAGAGTACCCCACTTCTTTTAGTTTTTTTTTAACTTTTTCTAAAGAAAACCCCTTACCTAACTCTTTCTTAACATAATCTATTACCTCTTTTTTTGCCATCTTATGTTACTATCCCCATTCACAACTTGGGGTTACACTTGTCTCTGAAACGCCGCCAGGAAGCTCAACAGGGATTTTAAACACTTTTGACTGGTCGGCTTTTAAAGTTCCCAGCTTATAGCTTTTATCTGTCAAGATTGAATCTTCTTTTTCTATTAATATTTGAGCAACACAATCTCCTTTAACATCATTTTGATTTGTTAATGTAAAATGAACATAGCTTGAATCAACAGCTTCTTCAAACATCACGCAGCTTGCAGTAACTAAACAATCTTCACATGGGTTAGTCTCTTTGCATACATACTTAAAGGGCTTTGGGATTGATCTGTATTTTTGTATTCCCCAAACGCCAAATATCATAAGCAGAATTATTCCAATTGCTATTATCCAGTTTCTTATTAATTTTTTATCTAAAGGTTTTTTTGGTATTTTTCTTCTTTTTTGCAGCTCTTTTAGCCTTTTTTCTGCTTCTTTTTTTATTTTATCTGCTTCTTTTATCTCTTCTTTTAATTCTTCTTCACTTTCTTCAAAAAAAGTTTTTATAAATTTCCACAATCCCATAATAATATTCAATGTTATTGTTATTATTTAAATATTACTATTCTAAAATGTAAGTTTTATAAATATGGTTCAATAATCCTAAACTATGAATAAAAAAGCAATCTGCTTAACTTTTGATACTGAAGAATGGAGCATTGTTGATGATTACTGCAAAAATCAGAAGTATGCTGATTCGACTAAAGTGTCTGCTGACGGAATAGACAACCTACTGGGTTTATTAGACAGACATCAAATTAAGTCAACTTTTTTTATAACCGGTTTCTTTGCAGAAAATGAGCAAGCAACAGTAAAAAAGATCATCAGCAAAGGGCATGAGATAGCATCTCATAGCTATAGGGATGAGGACCATTCTAAATTTACAAAAGAAGAAACTTTTTACAAAATCAATACAACAAAACAGATACTGGAAAAGATCACCAAAAGGAAAATCAGTGGTTTTCGGACACCTAGGTTCTCGGTTAATAAACATATATCAGGTATCTTAAAAGATCTGGATTTCATATATGACAGTTCTGTTCATCCGGCTATTGTTCCTGGCTATTACTACAATTTTTTTAAGAACACAAAAATCCGTAAAAAAAAGGGATTATACGAAATACCCGTATCTGTTATCCCATTGATCAGATATCCTATCTCATGGATCTGGATGAGAATTTTAGGCAATTGGATCACTAACGCGGGCACAAGGCTTAATCTAATGCAGAACAGGCCAGTTATCCTTTATTTTCATTCATGGGAATTTACTAAACTTCCAAAGATAAAAAATGTGCCTGCGTACGTAATAAAAAATAGCGGCGAGATATTTCTTTCTCAACTGGATAACTTTATCAATGATTTTAAGGATTATAGGTTTTGTAAATTGATTGATATTTTAAGTGATAATTAATGTTTTTAATCAAGCCATTTCCATACAGGCACAATCTCAATTCCGTCTAATTTATCTTCCTGATTCATCGTGAGTATTGTTCCTTTCCTTAGATTAAACTTTTTCATCGCTTCTCTTAGCCCGGCTGTCTCTCTTTCTTTGTTATCTTCGTTGAGTTCATAACAAACTTGAATTGCCTGAATTATCTTTTCCTTATCTTTAACTAAGAAATCACATTCTCCTTTACCTTTAAAATAGAAAATTTCTTGATTTTTTTCTTTCAAAGCAATAAAGACTACATTTTCAAGCATTCTTCCTTTATCCTTGGTGAAGGAAACCGAGTTAACTCTTGCAAGCCCTGTATCAATTGGGTATATCTTTTTTGGATTCACCATCTGTCTTTTCATTGAATAATCAAATTTTTGGACAGTAAACATAAGGTAGCTTTCTTCAAAGTAAGATATGTATGATATGACTGAATTAGTAGAGCCGAAATTAAAATATTTTTTTAGTTTATTATACGAAAATTCTTTTCCAGAATTTGTTGTGAGATACTCAGCTAATCTGCTTATTAATTTTGAATTTCTAAGGCCATATCTGACTACAATATCCCTTAATAGGATGTCTTTAAACACTTCCTGAAGAATTTCATCTTTTTTGTATTTTAGGTAGTCTGGAAAGCCTCCTCTTTTAAGGTAACTTTCAAATGAGCTTAACGCGGCTTTTTGGTTAGTGAATTTTAACATTTCTTTATAGGAAAATGGAAAAAGCTCTTTTGTTATATGCCTTCCTGTGAGCTTTGTTCCAAGTTCTTTACTTAATAAAGATGCATTTGAACCAGTTATAAAGAATTTTTTTCCCTGATCCTGCATCTTCCTTACATACCTTTCCCATCCGCTGATATTTTGAATTTCATCCATAAAATAATAATCACTTTTACCGTATAATTCGTTAAAAACCTCGTTCAGTTTTTCAAAATCCGTAACTTCAAAATTCAGGCATCTTTGATCTTCAAAATTAAAATAATAATAGTTCTTCATTTGGTTTATTATTTGTTTTAGCAATGTACTTTTTCCGCACCTTCTTATTCCTGATATAATAATCGCATGAGGTACGTTTAACTCAATTTTTTTTAATAGCTCTCTTGTTATGCCAATCTCCTGTTTATTGAGCTGGATCTTTTGCGACTTTGCAATTTCCATTATCGTATCTTTTAACATCATATTTTATAGTGTTCATTACTAATATATAAATCTTTGTATTACTAATGAACACTTTTTTGTAATGGGTCTCTTATTATACCCTGAAGCGAAAATTCTTGTTTATAATCTAAATTTGATAATCCCCTTAGTTTATGAAGAAATCTTCAATTGCTTTTGTATTAGTTATTATTCCTAAACCAATCAATTGTTTTAGCTAATCCTTCTTCCAGCTTAACTTTTGGCTCCCATCCAAGCATCTCTCTTGCAGAAGATACATCCGGCTGTCTTTTTGACGGGTCATCTTCAGGAAGGCTGTTAAATACAATCTTTGAATCTGAGCTTGTTAATCTGATAATTAATCTGGCTAATTTCAGTATGGAAATTTCTGAATCATTACCCAGGTTTTTTGGGCCTGTCTTATCTGAATCCATCATCTTATCTAAACCGCTGATAATATCTGATACATAACAAAAGCTTCTTGTTTGGGCGCCGTTGCCAAAGACTGTTATGTCCTTATTGTCTAATGCCTGAGTTATGAAAGCAGGCATTACCCTGCCGTCGTGCTTTCGCATCCTTGGGCCGTATGTGTTAAAAATCCTTACAATCTTGCCTTTTAATCTATGTTTTCTAACATACGCCATGACTAACGCCTCGCCAAACCGTTTGCTCTCATTATAACAGCTCCTGATCCCTGTTGGATTAACATTGCCCCAATACGATTCAGTCTGGGGATGGACCAATGGTTCGCCGTAAGCTTCAGAAGTTGAACAAAATAAAAATTTAGCATTGTTTTTTAATGCAAGCTTAATTAAATTGTCTGTACCGATAGAATTTGCAAGAGCTGTTTTTACGGGCTCTTCTAAATAATCTTTTGGCGATGCCAGTGATGCAAGATGGTAGATCTGGCTAATATTCTCTAATCCAATATGTTCTGTTACATCTGCTTCAAGAAATTCAAAATTAGGTTCATTTTCCAGATGAGAAATATTCTTTTTTCTGCCGCTTGATAAATTGTCTAGACAGATAATCTTATTGTCTTTTACCAGGCTTTGGCATAAATGGCTTCCGATGAATCCAGCGCCGCCAGTTACTAATATCTTTCCCATCAGTTAAGGAAAAGCGAATTTACTCTTAAATGTTGCTGTTGTTAACTTAATAAATTATTTGCTAAGTGTTACTGTAAAAATGCCAATATTCCATACTATTAATTGGTACATATTTAGTATGTATTAATATGTAATGGTGAGTAATAGTATGTGGTAAGCTTGGAAAGCTTTATATACTATTTCCTTCAGAAATAACTTATATAGTTAAATATACACAATTAAATTAATTTATTAAACTAATTAAAATAATTAAGTTAACTAAGCTAACTAAATTAACTAATTTACCATGGCAAGGATAAATATTGAAATTGATTCTGAACTGCATAAGAAAGCTAAATTAAACGCCCTTCTGCAGAATAAGACATTGATCGAATATTTGCATGATGCTTTAGCGCTAAAAATCAAGATGGATGAGAAAAAATGAATCTGAGTAAGACTTGTTTTAATTGTGTTATGATAATAGTACTCATTATTATTTTTACATCTGTTGTGTTTTCTGATGTTAACTCTGCAGATTATATTATAATTGAAGGGCTTTGGGGAAATGATCAATATCCAATGGTTACGCAGGTTGGCAAAAAAGAATGTTATGGGGTCAATACCTGTGTTTTTGAAAATTATGATAGGGCACATTATTGTACGGTTGAGGGAAATTATGTTCTGAAAGTTAATTCTTATTGTTCAAAGTCCGGTGATAAAAATACCTATGTTTATGGTACTGCTGATTGTCCGGGCACAGAAGAAAACCCCTGTATTGTATTTGTTGCAGATTATGATAAGTTTGTAGATAGCTGCACTTGTAAAGGCGGTACATGGCTTGATAGTGCAGCTGATTGTGGAGCAGCTAGCTGTAAGGGTCAGGCAGGCGGTAAATGCTGCGGCGACGATGCAGGAGAGAGCTTTTGCGGTTATGGTTATAGTGCATGTGTTAGCGGAACGGTGCTTGATAGTACGAGTGAAAACCAGTATGTGTGCGGTTGTGTTGGCGGACAGGGAAATGTATGTGATACAAATAATGAGGCTGGCTGCTGGGCAGCTGCAGTTGGTAAATGCTGTGGCGATGATGGCACAACCGATAATTTTGCTGTTGGGCTTGATGGGGATTGCGCAGGCGGTGTTTATAAAATTAATGCTGATTATGTAGAGGCCAATTGTATTTCATCTGCGGGCGCTGGCAGATGGAACCTGCCAGGGGATTTTAGCTGTAATACTGCAGTGCCAGGCACTAACTGCTGCTGCGGTGATGATCCTGGGGCAGAATACTATACTTTTTTACAAGGCCATGCAAGCGGTGAAACAAACAAGGATATTGCATGGGCTGACAATATAAACATTAAATCATGCTGTGATACTCAAACTGATTGTGTTGATAAAAATAGTAACTGCGTTGCATTTGGCAATGCAGATTCAAATTTTAATCCAAGCGGTAATGATGATACAGCTGTATGTTATACTGATGCTGGCAATGAGCCAGGAAAATGGTATGATTGCGACCAAAGTGCTACAGCATGCGGCTATTGCGCTAAGACATGGGCAAAAAACGGGGAGGCAGATACAGTTCCAGTCGGTGAGTATACTACAATAAAAGGCACATCTGAGTGCTGCGGTGATGATCCTTCTGAAAATATGATTACACGAAAGGGGGATGGAGCTGATAGCGGTGATTATGCATGCTGCAGCACTGGGACAGATTGTGTATGGGATAATGAATGTTATGAGTCTTCTGGAACAGTTATTTATCCTGTCAATGGCGAAATGCGGATGTGTAATAATGGTGATTGGAGCGGACAACTAGATCTAAAATATGTTTGGGATGATATACCAGGTACCGGTGATCCAACAAATTGTTTAAATTCCAAAACATGCGGTTACTGTACAGATAATTCAAAATGTTTTGTTAAAGAGACAGGGGGGATAGCTGAATGTATTGATAGCGGGGAGTTTGCTGCTGACCATTTTTGTGAAGATGGGGGATGGAGCTCAAGAACAAAACTTGTCGCGCTTGAATTACTGGAGCTTGCAACTAACCAAATTAATACTCCTAATGTTGAACCTGGTAATTATATATTGTTTTGTGATGATTATGATAAAGTACTAAACTATATCGATTATACAATCGTCGGTCCAGCATATCCGGTGGAAGATTTTTTGAAAGGAGTTATGGGTAATAGTAATTGTCAGAACAGTTATACCAGTGAAGTTGATCAGTGCGTGAATGAAATGTGTGTTTTGATATATCATGTCAATGGAAATAAAAAAATTGCTATCGGTACTGCATTGAACCAAATACTTGAGCCTGGATTTAGTAATTATCCTTTCCTATCATTAATAGCTCCAACAGGCTGTACAGACTCTGATGTTTATTCTGTTCAGATAGGGACCTATGGCGAATACCGCACATGCGTTAGCAGCCAGCCTAAAATTTGGTATAATTCCCGTACACAGAGTGTTATTTATAGTAATGATGCAATACAGTTAAATCAACCATCCTTTTCTCAGATATTCTTATCATTTTTGAAAAGTCCGTTTGAAACAATATTCAGTATAATCAAAAAGGATAATACTGGGTCTCAAATTCCACAATGGCAATTTATCACTAATACAAAAGAGTTTAGTAAATTATATCTGCTGGAAGACGGGGTTAAATCTATCAAAGGAATAGTTGAAAAAGAAATCAGCCAGGAAGGGATAGGTGAAGAATTTATGGCAGTAAGGTATAATTGTATATCTTCTGACATATGCAACTCGGTTAATAATTATAATGCTGATCTTGGTGCGTGGTCTTCTGAGACCATTAGTTGTGAATCCGGCGCTAATAATGAGTATTATGTGAAGTATACTCCCCAATCTGATTCGGATGCAGAGCTAGGGTTTAGGACATGGATCGATCTGACTGCAAAGATCCGAATGAAAGATATAGGCCAACTGCCTATTGGGCAGGATATAACCTATATAAGCTATCCTAAGGATGGGGCAGTCATTTCAGACCCTAATTATCAGGATGATTCTAATACAGTAATGTTTGTAGGTGGTTCAGGAAAGTGCAGCTCGAGTATCAGCTACGAATGGAAAATCATGGATGCAGGCAATAATCAACTGCCTGTAGCATGCGGCTCAAGCAAGATGTGTTCATACACTTTCACTACAAAGGGGACGTATACTATTACATTGACAGCAACAGAATCAGGCGCTGGTAGTTCAACATCAATTTCAATTTATGTTGATATTTCAAAATGTGGCGATAATATTAAAAACGGTAATGATCAATGTGATGGTACAGATCTGGGATTGTCTACCGATGATTGCACCGAACTTCCAGGATTTGTTTCTGGGAAAATCACATGTAATCCTGATTGCACTTATGATACAGGACAATGCTCAAAATGCGGGAATGGGGATATCGATACGGGTGAAGTATGCGATACAGATGGCATAACCGAGAACCTAAACGGGGATACCTGCCAAACCAAAGGGTATGAAAATGGTGTTCTGCACTGTAATACAGGTTGTTTATCGTTTAATGTGTCAGGATGTTATAGCTGCGATGATGGAATAAAACATGCAAGCGAAGTCTGCGATATGTCTGACAGTGGTTATCCGATACCAACATGTATCGAACTAGGATTTACAGGCGGCGGCCCTGTGTCCTGTGTCGGGTGTAATTATGATACAAGTTTATGCTTAAGCAATGTCTGCGGCAACGGGGTTGTGGAAACAGGGGAAGATTGCGATGATGGCAAACAGTATAATAATGGTATTGACTGTACTGCTGATTCATCATTGTGTCCTGCAGAATGTTTATTGAGAGATAATGATGGATGTAGTTTATCATGTACAATTGAAAGCGGATATAACTGCCAGACAGTCGGCGGGAAGTCAGTTTGCGGGATAGGAACACCGATATCTGACTGCAACGGTCTTAAAAATATTGCAAACAACCTAGGCGGGTCATATTATTTAATTAACGATATTGATTGCAGTGGTGGGTTTAATAGGATTGGTTCATGCGGGCAAAATATAGCTCCTGGCAGCGATTTTACTGGTGTGCTTGATGGTAATGGGTTTTCAATAAATAACATAAATATTAATTATGGTCCACTATCTAATGTGTTTTATTGTGTGGGTATGTTTGGAAGTGCATCAAATGCAGTGTTGAAAGATTTTACATTGGTTGATCTGAATGTGGAATGCTCGGCTAGTGCGACAGGTGGATTAATTGGTGCAGCTTGGAATACCGAAATAGGAAATGTGCATATAATTAATTCACTATCCATAAGCAGAGTTAAAGGTAAAACGCTTATCGGAGGATTGGTTGGTATAATGACAGCTACATCGATTAGTAACTCTCACTCAGATGCTGACGTGACAGGCGGTAATTTGTACGGGATAATCAGCAATCCCTTGGATACCGGCGGATTAGTAGGGTATCTTGATACAGGCTCTTCAATTACGCAATCATACTCGACAGGTGATATTACCGGTGGAGCAAACACCGCAGGATTGGTCGGATGGGCATATTATGGAACAACTGTGACAGATTCGTATTCTACAGGTGATATTAATCTTAATTATGCATATACTGTATTTGGTGATTATAAGGCGCCAGCAGGATTTGTTGGAAATAATTATGGAAGCATAAGCAATTGTTATTCAGCGGGTTCTGTAGAAAATTTAGGTGTTGAAAGCAGAGGCTTTGCAGCTTCAAGTGCCCAGCTTAGCAATTGCTATTGGGACACAACAACATCAGGTCAGGCATACAGTGCAGGAGGCTATACCTTGCCAAACACAGTGACAGGCTTATCAACAGCAAGCATGTACCAAAAGAACTCTTTTACCGGGTGGGATATAAAATCAGTAGGTGAATCAGGACATTCAGTGTGGAGAATTGACAATAATAATGGTTATCCTTATCTGGAATGGCAAGATTTATCGTACGGCGATACTGGGGAAAATTTGCCCTCTGAATTTAACGGAAATTATTTTGCATTAAGTTATGGTGTATATACTGGAAATCTATTATCTTATGCTCAGAATAATCTTGGATATACAGGTCAAAGCGGGCTTGAAGCTGCTGATAAAATATGTTTAAATGAAGTAAACAGCCATCCTTTTAAAGGGAAACCTAATGAATATCTGTTTACACAAGATCAGGTTCATGCTTTTTTATGTGATAGTGCAGGATGTTTTGATTTGCAGCCATATACAACTTATACTTTTGCTAAATTGGGAAGTGATTCAGTAGGGGGTGCAACCTTTACAACTGATAATACTGGAAGAGGTCCTGGTTATTCAGGATCATGGTGGAAGACAGTAGATACTTTTGGGGGCTTGGATATAGTCTATTTTACTGGAAGATATGATTCACCTGGAACTACAAGCGACACATTATGGGGTGATTCAGGAGAAACCCATGAATATACCTGTAATGATTGGAGTTATGGAAACTATGGTGATACGCCAGTTAATTCTGCTGGATCTCTAGGGGCTGTTGGATTGAACTGGATGAATAACAAAGCAAGATGGCTGACTGCTATTTATATAGGGGACAGTGTATGTGGTGAAAGTCATCTTATATGTATTGTTGAAGAGTAGTGTTATAAAAGAATTAATATACTAATAATAAACTGAAAGATTAAATATGACAAGAGTTAATATTGAAATCGGAGAAGAACTGCATAAAAAAGTTAAATTGAACGCTCTTTTACAGGATAAAACACTGATTCAATATATCAATGAAGCACTAATGCTTAAAGTTAAACAAGATGAAAAGAAATAGAATTATAGCCGGATTTGTAATAGTTATCTTATTATCCGTATTAGTATCAGGTGATAATCTGGAGGATGGTTTGAAGAATAAGCTTAAGCCGCCAGAGGCTACTCCACCAAGCACATCAACAACTACGCCAATAACCCCTGGTACATCCGCCGGCACACCAACGGCGGTAACTTCTACACCACCGCCTGAATCAATCGAAGCGATCGCTATCTGGGGATATTGTGTTGATAGTGATACAGTGGATGCAACTTGCCCAACGATAACTGACCCCACAAATTTAAACCAGGTATTATTCTATCATAAATGCGTCAATGCCTATAAATGCGATGCAGTATTTAAAACAGATACGCTTTTTGGGACTAAAAAAGCCTGTCAGACCGAAGGTGATTTCTATATCGATGCAGGGTCGTATTGCGCTTCCGGTGAATTAACGTATCCTCCTACAGCTTACAGTACTGGCTGTCCTGGTTACCCATGCAAAGTTTTTACAGTCAATTGGGACTTAAACCAGGAAGACTGTGCCTGCAAAACCGGCAGCATCGATAATTGGCTTATCAAAGAAAGCGGCGATGGCAACGGCAACTGCTGCGGCGATGACCCTGGTGAAGATTATTATGGTATCGGGTATACAGCGTGCGTGGATGGAGTAGTTGTTACTTCTGGCGGCATTGTTGATAACCAAGCTGTTTGTGAATCCGGTGAATCAAGTACGCAGGGGGTTTGCGACCAGCACAATGAAAAAGGCTGCTGGGCGCCGAATGCCAAGAACGCGGCAGGCCTATCTGAGCCAAAATGCTGCGGTGATGATGGCTTTAATGATAATTTTGATAATGGATACGGCGGTAAGTGTGTTAAAGGGGTTTATATCTTAAACGGCGATGCTTCATCGGTAAAATGCGAAGCTGTTGCTGGCACAGGCAGATGGAATCTTGGCGGAGATGCTGATTGCGACCCTGATAAAGCAGAGCAGACAGTTTGCTGCTGCGGTGACGATAATAGTGAGTTCTATAATTTTAGGGATGGGATTCAATTACTCGATTCAAGAAAATATTATAATTTTACTTTAACGCCGATAACCAAACCTTATGATGTTGCATGGGCTGACGTTACAAGCAAAACAGCATGCTGCAACAGTGATGTTGATTGTGTTGATGGTAACGGTGATTGTGTATCGCACTTAACTGCACAGCCGGGGTTTAATAACGGGAATGATAATACCTCTTTATGTTTTAGAGGGGGCTGGGCAGACTGTGATTGGGATAATACCACATGCAGCCAGTGCGGGCTGGAGTGGACAATCACAGGAGAAAATACAGTTATAGGGGAGTATAAATTTTCGACTGCGGATACACCAGATAGCGGCTGCTGCGGTGACGATAAGGGGGAGTTCTTCAGCTATAGGAAAGGCGCATTTAATGATTATTCTGATTCTGCGTGCTGCAGCGCGAGCACTGATTGTGTATGGGACAATGTTTGTTATGCGTCCGGGCCGCAACAGCATATAATAGAAAACAGGGCGCTGATATGCACAGAAGGCGACTGGAGTGAAGTCCTTGAGCTAAAATATAGGTGGGATGAGATGCCTGCAGAGGATAATCCGTGTCTAAACAACGTGCCGAAAACATGCGGCTACTGCAATAATAATTCTGCATGCTTTTTAGAAACAGCTGCCGACGGCACAAAATGTGTGCACAGCGGCGCGTTTAGGGCAGACCATTTTTGTGAAAATGGACATTGGACATCCAGGACCAAGCTTCTTGCATTACAGATGCTGGAGCTTGCTACAGATACTACTGATGATTTTACCTTATTTTGCGATGATTTTCCAAATGTTTTGAATTATTTTCAATATTCGGTCGCATTTTATCCGGCTGAAGATTATCTAAAAGGCACTGGTAATGAGTATGCCGGAGCGATATATCAATGCCAGGATGATGATACAAGCGAGGATGATTATTGTGTTAACAAAGTGTGTACTTTGGTCTATAATGAAAATGGTGTAGAAAAAGTGGTGTTTGGCACAACCCTTAACCAGCCCCTTGAATATGAATTTAGCGATACCACTTATCCATTCCTGACATTAATCGGCAGCCCGGTATGCAGCAATCCAAAAATCTATACACCGCAAGAAAGCTTATACGGAGAATATTATTCCTGTTCTGCTGCTAATGCGGATAGGCTATGGTATAATTCAAAAATCCAAAGTGTGGTCTATAGCAATAAGCAGATAACCTTATCAAATGAATTATCGCTTTGGCAGAAATTTCTGGCGATCTTAAGAAAGCCGTTTGATGTTATATTCCTGAAAATCAAGACAGCAGGCACAGAACTTATGGGCTGGGAATTTATAACACATTCTAAGAATTTTCAAAAGCTGTATATAGCAAAATATGGTGTAAGGTCAATACAAGGGATAATTGAAGAAGATATCAGCAGTAATATCCTGGGCGAGGATTTTATGTCTGTTACTTATAACTGCCTATCATCAGATATATGCTCGGCAGTCTCTAACTATGATAGGCACTTACGCGATTGGTCTTATCGGGGCGGTGAGTCAATACAGTGCGCCTATGACTATGTAGCTACTAAAGGCGCGGCCTATGTGAAATATACGCTTGGTGACCAGGCGCAGGATGCAGAGCTTGGGTTTAGGACGTGGATAGACCTTACTGCAAAGGTGAGGCTGCATGATGAAGGCACTATTCCGATAAAAGCGCCTGCTGCGCATATCAGCTATCCTGAAAACGGGGCAAGGTTTACTAATGCTGATCCTGATGATCCGACAGTTACAGTGGACTTTAAGGGCTTTTATGAAGGGTGTCAGATGACCAACGGACCTGGTAGTTTTATATGGAATATAGCAAAGATCGGAAGCAGCAATGCAGGCGGCAGCTGGATCGGCAACACAAATTCGTATAAGTTTATCAGCGGTGGAACATATAAGGTAGCGCTTATTGTTTCGGATAGCACAAATACTGCAAAAGATGAAATTACAATCGAAATTGGCCTATGTCCGGATGGTAACATTAACCCTGGTGAGGAGTGCGATGATAATAATAATGTTGATGGTGATGGGTGTACAAATTGCAGGCTTGATGCAGGTTATGCTGCCGGAACATCAGGGCCTGCGCTTTTATGCGGCAACGGTGTAATCGATCCATCGGAGTTTTGTGATGATGGCAACATAGTTGATAATGACGGCTGCAGCTCTGCCTGCAGGATTGGATTAAGTTACAGCTGCTCTGGTGAGCCTTCGACATGTGAATTAAAATGCGGCAACGGGTATGTTGAGGGCATTGAAACCTGTGATGATAAAGCAAGGTGTACAGGAGGGACAGTTTGTAGTTCTAATAAAGATTGTCCAGCGGGCGAGAGCTGCAGTCCTGTAAGCGGTGATGGCTGCAGCAAATATTGTACAATAGAGCCTGGTTATGGGTGTTCTGGTGAACCTTCTGTCTGTTATCCTCTTTGTGGTAATGGTGAGTTGGATAAAGATGAAGAGTGCGATAATGGTGGAAATTGTACAGGGGATCATACTGTTGGATGCATAAAAGATTCTGATTGCGCAGGGGCAGGGGACGATTGCATAACAATGCCTGGTGATGGATGCGCACCGGATTGCATAGTAGAGCCTTATTATGAATGCAGCGGCGAACCATCATACTGCACACTTTTATGCGGTAATGGTCATTTAGACCCTTGCGAATATTGTGATGATAATGATAATGATGATAATGACGGGTGCTCTGCAGAATGTACTGTTGAGACGGGTTATGTTTGTACCGGAACATCGTGTGTCTTAGGGATTGTTTCAGAATAATGTGCCCAATTTAACTTGATAAAAAATAAATAACAACTTAAAAAATAACACATTTAAGAAATGGTATAATTCCATTCAGGATTTGTAGAATGTTTTTTTAAATTTATTTTCTTATAAT
>JBDRFR010000179.1:0-12484 GCA_043818675.1 Nanobdellota archaeon | reverse complement strand
AAGTAGAGCCGTAGTATAGTTAGTCATCGAAGGAAACGGCTTAGGATTTTTTAGAAGAGGAATTAGAGAAAAAAGAGGGATTGCTAGAGGATGCAAGGTGTTTAGGGGCGTTATGTCCTAAGTCAAGACCTGACCCCAATTGCCCGTTTTTTGTGACTGGCACCAAACTTACCCTGAATTCTTGTGGAATATTGAGACGCATAGAGATGAGAAAGGGAAAGAATAAAAGCATAGCGAAGTTGCTTTTAGAATTGGAAAAAGTAATAATGAAGTGTAAAGTGTGAAGACATGACCCTTAGTTCTCCTTTAAGCGGTTCACTTAATTGCTTATATAAGAAGTTTTGCTAAATTAGACGAAAGATAAGTAGAAATGATAAAAAGTTTAGTTTCAATTGTTATAAGAACATGGAATAGAGCGGATGATTTATCCGAAACATTACTAAAGTTAAAACAGTTAACGTATCAACCATTAGAAATAGTTGTTGTTGATAATGGATCGAACGATAATACTATTGCAGTTGTGAGTAGTTCATTCCCTTTGGTGAAAATAGTCAAGCTTGATAAAAATTTTGGCGTAGAGGCAACTAACATTGGTATTGAAAATTCTCAAGGTGAATATTTAATTGTGTTAGATGATGATGCATTTTTGATGCCTGGAGCAATTGAAGTGGCGCTTGCTAAATTTAGTGAGAATGAACGATTAGGGATTTTAGCTTTTAAAATAATTGATTTTTATTCTGGTTTATCTCCCCAAACAAAAGATGAGAAGAGAAGAAAAGATATTGTTCGAAAGGAAGGAATTCTATTGAAAGTTTTTCAGGGGGGAGGATTTATGATGCATAGGAAGTTGTTTGATGAGGTTGGAGGATATCCTGAAGATTTTTTTTTCGTAGGAGAAGAATCGGATTTAGCTTTCCGGGTATTAGCTGCTGGTTGGGAAATAAGATATTTCCCGGAGTTAATTGTTATACATAAACCATCTCTAAAAAGCAGGTCATTAAGTAGGAAGACTTATTATGAAATTAGAAATATTATTTGGCTATATTGGAGATATTCTCCTTTTTATTTAGCTTTTATCAAAACTTTTTTAAGCATATTTATTCTAGGATTTAAAGCTTTAAAAAACCGTTCGATTGTTTATTTTTTTAAAGGGATAGGAGATGGTTTAATTGAGTTGCCAAAACAGTTTAAAAAACATAAAGTTGTTTATACTCAAACTACATGGTTTTTTCTGATTTCTTTTATAAAAAGCTATAAATTAAAAAAATGAAAGCAGCAAAAATAATTTTAAAAAACTCTTTCTTTCTAATTTTTGGAACCGTAGTAAGCAAGGGTGTAACTTTTATTTACATTGCATTTATTGCTCGAAGTTTGGGCATTGAAGCTTTTGGTAAATATAGTTTCGCACTTTCATTGGTAATGATGTTTTCTATGCTTTCAGATTTGGGGTTATCTGTTTTTATTTTTCGAGAAATCTCGCGGAATAAAAAACAAATTTCTAATTATGTTGGTAATGTTTTAATTATGCGGATTGTTACGGGAATTTGTTTTTTAGTTATAATAAATTGCATATCGATCTTTTCGCATTATGATTCCGAGAAAAAAATGCTTATTTTTATTTTAAGTTTCTGGATATTAATCCTTAATCTATCGCAGGTTTTTAGAGCTACTTTTAAAGCAATGGAAAAGATGGCTTATGAAGCATGGGCTGAAGTTCTTGATAATGTTCTACGCTTAGTCTTCGTCATTTTTTTAATTAAATTTGGTTTTGGGGTGGTGGGAGTTGCGTTTTCATTATTAGCAGCATCTATAGTTACGATTATTTTTAGTATAAATGTTTTTCTGAAGAAGTTCGCTAGTTTTAAATTCGATTTAGATTTTAGAATTTGGAGAGAAGCGATAAAACAAGTTTTTCCTTTATCTTTGGCAGCAGTTTTAATCACATATTTCGGGAGAATTGATAATCTAATTCTTGCTTATTTTAAAGGTGATGCGGCAGTGGGATTATACGATTCGTCTTGTCGTCTTGTATGGATGATTATTTTTATTCCGGCATATTTAACACAGTCGACTTTTCCAAAATTATCTGAAGCTGCAATTCAATGCCCCAGGAGATTCAGTAAATTGCTGACCTATCTAATAAAATTTAATTTTATTGTTACAATTCCAATGACTTTGGTGATGTTTATATTTTCTTCATTAATAATTCATATAATTTATGGTGCTTCTTTTTCTTCTTCAACTTCAATATTAAAAGTATTAATTTGGTCATATCCAATCCATGCTGTTATTGGCGCTTTGGTTTATGCTCTATATGCTATGAACAAACAGCATATAAATTCAATTTTTATTACCATTGCTTTAATTGTAAATGTGATTTTAGATATAACTTTCGTAGGGAAGTTTAGTTATTTTGGGATAGCTTATTCGACCTTAAGCAGTCTTATTTTACTTTGTTTATTGTTGTTTCAATATGCTTTTAAAAATGGTTATTTTGAGTTAAAAAGTCTTTGTTTTACAAAAGAAGACTTTTTGCTTGGGAAGAATACTTTAGTACAGTTATTTTCAAAAGTTTCTCGTGAAGAACTTAAGTAATATGAAAATTGATGTTTTGTTAGTTTTTCTAGTAGCTTTAGGGTATGGGATGTTTTTTTTAAATTTTCCTATTATATTTAATATTGTTCCAATTGTTTTTGTTATTTTTTTATTGCTTTTTATTAAAAATAAAAATCTGTTTTTACGATTAATAATTTTATCAATGCCTATTCTTACTGGAGGGGCTTATTTTTCTTCGATTATGAACAATTCTATGTTTGGTATTGGAATATTGGGTATTTTGAATATTTTAATACCACTTCTTGTTTTTTTTACATTATTTTTTAAAAGACCGAAAGATAGTTCATTTGGGTTAAATACTCCAATTATAGTTTTCTTATTTATTTTAGGCTGCGGTATTTTTTATTCTCCCTCTTTTGTTCGATCAACTCGGGAATGGTTTAGAATAGCAATGCCAATATCACTATATTATTTAGTTTTAAATATCGGTTTAAAAGTAAATAATAAAAAAGAATTTTTTTTAAAAATAATTAAATGTGTGATTTTGTCATCGCTAATTCCTCTTTTTGTTGGTTTTTTTCAATTAATTAATGGCGATTCTAGATTTGTTGTTGGTGGTCTTAAACGTATTTATAGTACTTTCGGGCATCCGAATAATTTCGCTGCTTTCTTAATAGTTTGTATTTCATTATTATTTTTTATGTTTGTTAATGAGAATAAATCGAGAAAAAAATGTTTTTATCTGGCTTGCATATTATTAATGTTATTTTCTTTAATTTTTACTTTTGCTAGAATTGGTTGGATAGCTTTTTTTGTTTGTTTTTCTGTTATAGGTGTCATGAAGTACAGAAAACACTATGTTTTATTTATTGTTGCGATTATGTTCATCTGTTTATATATGCCTGCAATTTCAAATCCTTTGTTTTCTAGACTTAAGCCGGATTCATCTTTTTACTTGAGGTTTTCTTTGAATCAATTTTCTTGGGATCTTTTTGAAAAAAGTCCTTTATTTGGGCATGGATTGGCCAGTTATCCGTTTCTATCGAAACAACATTTTGGTTTTGTATCAACAATGTATGGGCAAGAAGTCGGTTTGCCTCAACATAATGATTATCTGAGGTTTCTTACTGAGGATGGTGTATTAGGTTTAATAGCTTATTTATTTTTTATCTTTTTATGTTTAAAACTGTCTTTTCGTATCGCAGAGCAAAAGGATACTATAATTAATTCTTTTGGGTGTTGTTTAATTGGAATAATTTTAGCAACTTTAGTGTTGGGACTCTCTGATCAGGGGCTAAAAATGGTTGGGATTTATCCATGGATTTTATTAGGATTGGGTGAATTACTGTTAAAACATTCGACTAATCATAAAAAATTTTTCAACCCAGTATATACACCCATTAATAAAGACATTTGAAATGAAAATAGCAATTATTTTATCAAGTAGTGCTATCGTGGATCGTTTATTTTATAATAGTCAAGAGATTGGTTTAGCGAAAGCTCTTATTAAGTTTGGTATCAGCGTTGATATTTGTGTTTTTTCGAAAAAAACTGGAAATAGGATTAACACAATTATATTGAGTCAATCTGGAAAATCCCGGGTAAGGCTTATTGAATACGATGGACTACGTCTTCCGGGTAAGCAGGTTTTTTCGTTGGTTTTGTTATGTTACTTCTTAAAAAGAGGCAAGGACTACTCAGTTTTTCAAGTTCATGACAGCACCCTAATTATGACAGTTTTCACTGCATGTATAGCTAAATATATTAAAGTGCCTTGTTTGCTTTATCAGGGAATGTATCGCGATTTTGATGCATGGTGGAAAAAGATTATACAGAGAATTTATGAATTTTTATTTATGTGGATATTGTTTTCTAGCCTTTCATATGTAATCGGCAAGACAAAACTTGCGGTAGAATACCTAAAAAGTAAGAGGATGCCAGCGCTATTGCCTTCGAGAGTTATTCCTGTTGGATTAGATACATCTGTTTTTAGTCAAGAGAGTTGCCTTGTTGGTAATAGGATAACTAACACTGTTTATGATATTTTGTATATTGGAAAGCTAGAAAAAAGAAGAAGACCTGATTTTTTGGCTGAATTACTTTTAAAATTGTGCAGTCTACGGAAAGATTTGAAAGTATGCATTATAGGCGATGGATCAGAACGAAGGAGTTTTTTAAAAAAAAATAATGATTTAATCATATCAGGTCAATTGACCTATTTTCCCAAAGTAGAGAATAAAGATTTAGCTGGCATATATCAATGTTCCAAGGTTTTGTTAAATCCTACTACGTACGAAATTTTTGGTATGGTAATGTTAGAAGCAATGTATTTCGGGGTGCCTGTTATTGCTTCTGCAGAAGCAGGACCATGTGAGATCATAGATAATGGGAAAGACGGTATTTTACTAGAAGGATTTGATATGTCTCTCTGGGTAAATTCCATTAAAAAACTTCTTAATAATGAACAATGGCGGCGCGAGATTGGAGAACGAGCACATATTAAAATTCGAGATCAATTTATTTGGGAAATTAACGCATATCAATTTAAGGAAATTTATGTTTTGTTGGCAGATAAAAAGAGATACTTATCTTATTCAGAAAATTCTAGCATTGTATCAATAAGACTTGAGGATGTAATATGCAATTTATGTGGCTCTTCAAAGAGGACTTATCTCTTTACGGCCAAAGAAAATCTATTTGATATTGGGGGAACATTTACATTATGGAAATGTAATGAATGTGGTTTGGTATACTTGAGCCCACGACCGGCAAAAAAAGAAATGGCTATTTATTATCCGCCTGATAAATATTCTTCTTACCAGGAATACTCTGAGCTGAATAAATTTCGAGCATACATAAAAAATATTATTAGAACATCATTACCAGGATATAATAGGGGACAAAAAACTTTAAGAAAAATATTAGGGAAGGTATTCTGTACACCTTTTCTTCCGCTGATTGATATAATAATACCGTTTAAGGAGAAAGGAAAAGTATTAGATATAGGTTGCGGGAATGGTGAAATGATTGGTTGGCTTAATAAATATGGTTGGACTACTTATGGCGTTGAGATAAGTGCTAAAGCTTGTATGCATGCTTCAGCGCGAGGAATCCACACATTCTGCGGCGATATTAATGAAGCGTGTTTTCCTTCTGAATTTTTTGACGTGATTACTATAAACCATGTTTTAGAGCACACATACGATCCTGTTAAGCTCATAAAAGAGTGTCATCGTATTTTAAAGAAAAATGGTACCCTCATTATTGATGTGCCTAATTTTGGGTGTTACGATAGCCAAATTTTTAAACAATACTGGTTTGTTTTAGCAGTTCCGACTCACTTATATCATTTTACTTCAAACACTTTAACGAAGATGTTAAATGTCACAAATTTTACTATTTCTAGTAGGAAATTCAAATTACCTATACCATTTTTTGATAAAAAGAGTTTTGGGATCTATCTACACGAACATAAAAAATATAATCTTTATGCTTTAAGGTTAATATGGCAAGCTACTGTAAAGAAAATTATTAGATATGTGTTTACTGTTAAAGGAAAAGGTCAGAAATTTTCTGTAAACCTAACAATTTATGCCAAGAAAATTACTTAATGCAATAATTAAATGGGTATATTCATATGAAAATTGCAGTGACATGCCAGATAACTAGGACTTTTTTATCATGGAGTCAAGTCCCAGAGATTTTCTCTAATAAAGATGTAATGATGGTGAAGTTTTCAGAACAATTAAAAAAAAGAGGATTTGATGTGGATCTCTATATCCCGGATTTATATAAACCAAAAATAAACGAAGATTATGGAATTAAAGTTACTTATGTATCAACTTTACTTAAGTCAATTTTTCCTCCAACGCAAATCCCTTTTACCCCAGGAGTCTTTTTTTATCTGAGAAATAATTATGATATTATTATTTGTTCTGAGATATTTCAGTGGAATACAGTTTTTGCGGTGTTAGCAAAAATATTTTCTTTTAAGAGAAAAATCAAAGTAATTATTTGGCAAGAACTTGCTGCCCATCAGAGATTCTTATGGAGAATGCCTTCTATATTTTATCATAGAGTTATATTGAGATTTTTTTTAGATCAGCATATCGATTTATATATACCTTGTGGTACGCGAGCTAGAAAATTTCTAATTTCCTTAGAGATTAGTGCAAAAAAGATATCAAGAGTAATCTCTCATGGCGTAGATCAAGAGATTTTTTTTTATGATCCAACCATAATAAGAGATAATTATATATTTTCTCCTTCCCGTTTAGTCCATATAAAAAGAATTGATGTTCTCCTAAAAGCATTTTCTATTGTAATAAAGGAAGCAAAAGACATAAAACTTATCATCCAGGGGGAGGGGCCATTATTAGGTGAGTATCAGAATCTCGTTCAGCGTTTAGATATTGCTGATAATGTAATTTTTAATACCAAAAGATCGCCTCATTCAGTAATGGGGAATATATACCGAAAAGCATTATGTACTGTATTATGTTCTCAGTCAGATCTTATGGTTTTTTCTGTTAAGGAGAGCATAAATTGCGGAACGCCAGTTATTCTATCAAGAGGAATCGATTTTTCAGAAGAATTTCAGGATTGTAAGGGGGGGATATCTTTTAATAATGGTGACTATTGCGAGTTAGCAAAGCAATTATTGATAATGATCCAAAGCAGCTCTTTTAGAGAAAATATGTGCAAGGAAGCTTTAGAAAAATCTAAGATGTATTCAAACAATTTTGTCATAGAAGAGTTTCAGAAAATTTTGAATAAATTTGATAGGTTGTAAATATTGGTGACCATAGGAGTAGGAATTGAAAGAATTAAGCAAAAAGAAGAAAATTTTTTATAGCATGTTGGATTTTATATCTTTCTTTCTTCTGTATCGTTACTTTAGAGTAAAGAAGACGCTTCTGGGAGATAAATTTGTTCCTGAACGTATTTTGCTTATTGAGTTTTACGGTATTGGCGATTTAATTATACTTTCAGGCGCAATAGATCCTATTAAGCAAAAATGGCCAAATGCAGAAATATGGATTTTAAGCCGTTCTTTCGCTAAAGATATTTTTGGACATGATGTACGTATTAAGGGTGTAATGACTTTTGATTTTCCTTGGGTTACTTGGGGTTTTAGGTACAATTTTATCAAGTGGCCATGGTTTAAATTTCATAAACTGATCAAAAAACTAAAGGAAATAAAATTTGATTTAGCTTTTGGAAGACCGGATTTACCGATGAATGTAATACTGAGATTATCAAATTCATCATGTACCTTAGGATATAAATTGCCTGGTGGTAGTTTTTTATTATCAAAATTGTTGCCCCCACAGGGAGCGCATGATCATGAAGGGATGGTATGGAAGGGGTATTTAGATGCGCTAAATATACCGGCAATTAATTATACTCCCCGTTTATTTGTTAACGAAAAAGAATATAATCAGACAAATGAAATAATAAATAAACTTAACACGGACGAAGAGGATTCGTTAATAATTGGTATTCATCCCGGAGCATCTCATAGGTTGCAGAGGTGGCCAGAAAATGCATTTCGTCAATTAGCTGATATCTTAAGCAAAAAAGCTAAAGTTTTATGGTTTCTAAGCAATGAGAATATCAAATGTAATGCGAGTAGTAATCGCAATATTATAGAAGTTAATGTTCCTCTTGGATCTTTATGTCAACTGATCAATAAGTGCGATTTGTTTATCTGTAATGATTCCGGGCCAATGCATATAGCAGCGGCTCTAAACAGAAAGGTAATTGCTATATTTGGCCCACAAGAACCGAGACGTTTTGCTCCGAGGAATTTGAGTAAAATAATAGTTTCAACTGGTTATGCCTGTCGTCCTTGCGCTAATAAGTGTATATATAATGAACCAAAATGTTTAAATGAAATACCGGTAGATTCTGTTCTTGCGGCTGTTTTTGATTTATTTCCATTATTTAAATAAGTAGGTATATGGCTAGAATCTATTTAAATAAAAAAATTTTCCTAGCTCTCATTATGATTAGTTTCTTCATAAATTATGCATATTGTGATGATGCACAGATCACAGTTTATACCGATAAAAAAAACCAAAGAATCAATGATAGGATATTCGGGAACAATCTATTAGGGCATGAAGGCATTAAATCTGCTGATTTTGGGTATGGTGTTATTGATGGAAAGTGGAAAACTTTAATTAATGCTCCGCTTGAATTGGCAAAAGAAGCAAAAGTTACGATGTTTCGTTATCCGGGTGGGTGTGGGACCCATACGTTTGACTGGAAACAAGCGATCGGGAAAAAAAGAATTCATTTTCTTTTTGGTATTGATGAATTTTTGGAAGTTTGCGATGCGTCTAATGCTCAACCAATTATAACTGTTAGTTACTTTACCGGTGATGAAGCTGACAAAGCTGATTTGATTGAATATTTGAATTCCCCTAATGACGGAACTAATCCTAATGGGGGCGTTGATTGGGCTAAGGAACGCGCAAAGAACGGGCATCCGAAACCTTATAATGTGACATATTTTGAGATAGGCAATGAAGTATATCATGGTGATCATAGGAATATTAAAAAAGTAATGCCTGAGGAATACGCTAAACGGTATCTTAAATATTATTCTGTTATGAAGTTGGTTGATCCCTCCATTCAAATTGGAGCAATTTTGTATACCTCTGAATGGAATAGAAGGGTAATGGAAATTATAAGTGATAAAATTGATTTTGGAATTATTCATACTTATCCATCTCCCGGCGTTGACAAGGAAACGCTTGAACGAATGGACCAAAATGATATATTCAGTATCAGTTTGTCAGTGCCTGTGATGAGTGATGAATATAGCCTGAAAGAGGTAGCTAAACTTTTAAAGGAAAAGGCGAGCAAAAATGTGCCA
Organism: Nanobdellota archaeon; assembly: GCA_043818675.1. Classification (GTDB taxonomy): domain Archaea; phylum Nanobdellota; class Nanobdellia; order Woesearchaeales; family DATDXC01; genus JBDRFR01. The sequence continues at coordinate 3,045 of JBDRFR010000179.1, read as the reverse complement.
CTTGCAATTACCGAATACAATGGTGGATTTGTGCAAGAAAAGCCGGTACCCTACCGGCATTGCTTGGGAACGGCTTTAATTAACGCTGAGCTTTTAAGGATTTTCTCAAAACCGGAAAACAATATTTTGTTGGCAAATTATTGGCAGTTTAATAATAGTTATTGGGGAATGATTGCCAACGAGTTTGATGGGACATACAAAACTCTGTATAACCCTTACTTTAAACGACCTAATTATTATGTGTTCGAAATGTATCATAAACATTTCGGGGATATTCTGATCGATGCGGATGTAAAATGTGACACTTATGATGTGAGCCAATACCGGACTTTTAAACAGCGAATTAATGATTTTATTAAGAAAGGGATTATTTTGGGAGGAAATTTGCTTGGCGGGAAATGGAATATAAGAGAGTTTAGAGGTGTTAAGGTTATTGAGAACGAAGGCATTTTAGAAATTAATTTTGTCGAACCTAAAGAATTTAATTATTATCATTCCACAAAAGACGCAAAGGTTGAGCCGGGAACTTATTATAAATTATCGGGGTACATTAAAGCCAAAAACCTGAACGATCTTGTGGGGGTATGTTTTGAGGTGCAGGATTCACGCGGGTGGGACGCAACAAAATCAGCTGCATCTACCGACAAAATTACGGGAACGAGTGACTGGACATATGTTGAGGTTATTTACAGAACTTTGGATGACGCAAGCGGTGTTACAGTTATAGCCCGTAGAATAGGCAATAGCGAGCCGTTTGAGGGTAAGGCGTATTTTAAGGATGTGAAATTCGAAAAGTTCATTCCTGAGCTTGAGATGAAAATCCCCTATCTTTCCGTGAACGCCAGCAAGAGCGCGGATGAAAAGAAGGTATACCTGATGGTGATTAATAAAAATATGGATGCGTTGATGACTGCGGCGATTGATTTGAAGGATTTTGCGCCTGCGGCTAAGGGCAATGCGTGGGTACTTAACGGTCCGAGTGTTGATGCGACAAATGAGAAGATGCATGATAATGTTAAGGTGACACATAGGACATTTGAAATTAGGCAGTCTCAAGTTTTAGGTCTCAAATCTCAAGAAAGTGCTGGCACACAGTTTGAATTTACCTTTGAGCCGCATTCTTTAACCGCGATTGAAATAGAAGGGATATCTTATGTCGATGTCAAAAAATAATTCTAAAACTATATTTAACTTGTTTTACCATTCTGTTGGAGGAGTTCTTATTTTTATGAATTACTTTAGGCATAATCTGTTTGGATACCGTACCCCAAGGACATTTTCATCTGAAGACATTGACCGTGTATTAGACTATGATTTTGGAGTTGTCCGTGGTTGGTTAAAGTATTATGTTAAATTTTTCTCAGAATCAGTAAAAGATAAAGTTATTTTTGAACTTGGCCCGGGGCCGGATTTAGGAATTGGTTTGATTTTGCTTGCTATGGGGGCAAAGAAATACATCGCAATAGACGTTCATTCACTTTTAAATCAAACCCCTGCTATTTTTTATAGTAAATTGTTTAAAAGAATTGAAGCTGAATTTCCAAGTGTTGACATTAAGAGTTTACAAAGCGAATTAACTAAATGTCTTTCTGGGCAAGGTGAACGGTTACGACATGTTGTTGATCCTAAATTTAGTTTGCTTAAGATTAATGAAAAAGTTGATATTGTTTTTAGTCAGGCTGCGTTTGAGCATTTTGATGATGTTCCCGTTGTTATCCAAGAATTAGGAAAGATATTAAATAATGGGGGATGTCTAATTGCATTAATTGATTTAAAAACACATACCGGTTGGATAAGAGATAAAGATCCATTAAATATATATAGATATTCCGATTGGTATTGGAATACTTTTAAATTCAAGGGATCCCCTAATCGATTGAGATCATTTGAGTATGTTGAATTAATTAGAAAGAATGATTGGTCTGATGTAAAAATCGAACCTATGAAAACTTTAGATGTGGATAAAGTCAAAAGAATTAAGCCTTCATTAAGTAAGAGATTTAGGGATCTTGAAATAAATGAGTTGTCTTTTCTTAGTGTAATGTTTTTAGCTAAACGGTAAGTTAATATGAAATCTAGACTCCACGCTTCAATTATAGTTACCTATCGCTGCAACGCCCGCTGTAATATGTGCGACGTTTGGCAGTATCCTACTAAGCCTGCCGATGAAATAGGGCTGGAAGTGGTCAGGAAACTGCCGGAGATGTTTTTTGTGAATATTACCGGCGGGGAGCCGTTTATTCGGCAGGATTTGCCGGAGATTGTTACGGAGTTGCGAAAAAAGGCGAAGAGGATAGTCATTAGCACCAACGGGTTTTTTACTGAGCGGATTATTGAGTTATGCCAAAAGTTTCCTGATTTGGGGATTCGCATTAGTATTGAAGGTTCGCCGGAGTCAAACGATAGGATACGGGGCATACCCGACGGCTACCGCAGGACGCAGGAAACTTTGGGTAAGCTTCAGGAGATGGGGTTAAAGGATATTGGTTTTGCGATGACGGTGCAGGATTTGAATTGTAAGGATTTAGTTGCGCTGTATGAAATGGCAAAGGGGCTGAATTATGAATTCGCGACAGCGGCTCTGCATAATTCGCATTATTTTCATAAATTGGATAATAGAATAGAAAATAAAGAAGTGGTTATCTTTGAGTTTGAGCGGTTGATAAATGAGCTTTTGAAATCTAAGAAGGCAAAAGAATGGTTTCGCGCGTATTTTAATTATGGGTTGATAAATTATATTAAGGGTAATCCGCGGCTTTTACCTTGTGAAATGGGGCAAGACGGATTTTTCCTTGACCCATTGGGCGATGTGCTGGCTTGTAATGGGATGGATGAGAAGATGGCGATGGGTAATTTGCATACGCAAAGCTGGGATGAGATTTGGAACTCGGCGCGGGCGGCTGAGGTGCGCGAGGCGGTGCGGGGGTGTGGGAAGAATTGCTGGATGATAGGAAGCGTGGCTCCGGCAATTATTCATCATCCGGTGAAGCCGATACTTTGGGTGTTGAAAAAGAAATTATGGATGTAAAAACGAGATTGCTTCGG
>JBDRFR010000178.1:0-7639 GCA_043818675.1 Nanobdellota archaeon | reverse complement strand
TTCATCATCTACCAAACTAAATTTCCCACCGTTCAGTTTTATTTTCTTCATAGAGCTCTAAAGAGCTCTACACCTATATAAAGATTTTGTAATTACAAAATAACTATTCAAGAAGAACACATTAAGTTAATGGGGTGCCCCTTTCCATAATATTTAAAAACTATCAATAAATCCTACTAATGTAATGGGGACGTAGTATAAGCCATTTAGCTTAGCTAAAATGGGTACAGCCTGGCTAGATGTTTCCAAAAGAAACTAGCAGATGGGTGGCTCCAGTTTAGTGGAGCGATGAGCTATGGAATCCATAGCGATGATTAAATCGATGGTCTGTTGAAGCGTATCGCTTCAAAGAAGAGACCACCAGATCGGAGTTCGAATCTCCGCGTCCCCATTTTTTTCTGCAAAAAGATTATAAACAAGAAGGTTTCAATCAGCACATGTCAACTAAACCTCTTCTGGAAGCTATTGCAACAATGGTCGGGTTTATAATTGGTGCAGGAATCCTTGGCATCCCCTATGTTATCAACAAATCAGGTTTGATTATTGGTATAATTAATATAATAATCATAGGCATGGTTATGATGATTGTTAACTTATTTTATGGTGAAGTAGTGCTCAGGACCAAAGGCTACCATCAGATAACTGGCCATGCAAAAAAATATCTGGGCAACCGTGGAAAAATAATTATGTTTTTTTGTGTCATTTTTGGCATGTATGGAAGCATGATAGCCTATACAATTAAACAAGGAGAATTTCTTCACACATTATTGTCGGGTATTTTCGGCGGGAATGTTATAACTTATTCGATACTGTTTTTTCTGGCCTTACACCTTATTATATATAAAGGCATCAATCTCATTAAAAAATTTGAGCTATTTATGGTCCTGCTAATTTTTTTAATATGCTTAACTTTCTTTGCTGTTTCTTTTAAACAGATTAATTTAGCAAATCTACAGTTATTCAGTACCGCTAACTGGTATCTCCCATATGGGGTTGTATTGTTCGCTTTCATGGGACTGGCATCAATCCCTGAACTTAAGGAGGAATTAAAAAATAACTGGCAGCAGCTAAAAAAGGCAATAATTATAGGAAGCGCTCTTCCAATCATAATATACTCACTTTTTGCTGTGTTTGTTATCGGAATTACGGGAAATAACACTACCGACGGCGCCATTATTGGTTTAGCTAGCAGTCTGAGTGGTTCGATTTTAATAATCTGCATTATATTTGGAATGCTAACCATCGCAACCTCTTTCATAGGTGTAGGTTTAGCTTTAAAAGATATTTTCCACCGGGATTTAGAAATTAGCAGGCAAAACTCAACTTTACTTATTACTATGATACCTTTATTTGCACTAACAACCATTATGACCATTAAGATAAAAAACCCTTTTTTCAGGATTATTGATGTCACCGGAAAAATATCCTACGGGATAATAGGGATTTTGGTAGTTCTGATGTATGTTAAAGCTAAAAAGATGGGTGACAGAAAACTAGAATATGAAATTCAATCCGGAAAAACAGTCCGTTACATTATAATATCAATTTTTGTGATTGGAATTTTATCAGGATTGCTGCCTTATTTATAATCCAAAATTATTTCTCTTCCTCAAAGAAGAATTCTATTACTTTTTTTGCGTATCTGAAAAAAAGAATAATAATTATCAAAACAACAATTCCTGTAAAAATATAGTATAAGTATAATACAATAAAATCTACCAGCACTTTCATAATATCAAAAAAGACTATGGCATATACAATACCTGCAATAATCGCCACAATTCCAATAACCTTCACCACTTTTTTAAACATATCCAGAGAGGATATTTTATTTCTCTTTTTCGATGTCCAAACCACCTTTTTTAGGACAATTAAAACAACCACCAGTGCGATAATGGCTCCGGCAATAACCAAGATAGGAAATATATTCTGGATAACAAAAGACCTAATCTCTTCAAAGAATTGATAGATAGAATAACCAGCCAAACTTAACAATGCTAAAATTGACACTATGATATATAGATAAGAAAGAAATTGTTTCCGGTTTGCTTGTTGGGTTAGCTTTGCATCTTTTGGTTTATTATTTCTACGTCTATACAAATAAACAACCAACACAATGATTATACATCCAAAAATTGTCAGAATATAAAACCGATAAAAGTTGAAAAAAGACAGTGTTTTATTATGATAATAAGCTGCTGCCGCAATTAATGGTATAACAGTTATTAAAAATAACATAAATTTGTTAATTGGCTTTTGCTTTTTTGTGATTATTTCTTCTGCTTTTTTTATATTTTTAGATTTGGATCTCCACTTAAATAAACTTATAAAAGATATAATTAAAAATAAGACTATTGCTGCAAGATAAACATAGTATTGATAATAATTGAAGAATTGTAACACAATCTCCGCAGTATTATTTCTTTCTTTTAGGTTAATTATAAAAGTATCAGTATACTCCACATCATTTGCAGCCAAAACGATCTTAACTTCATATTTACCTTCTGAATTTTCCGTTGTCGGATCAAATCCAAGATACAGTATTTTTCTTTGCCGGGGTGATAATACTAATTTATCTTCCTGTAAAGAGACCCACTCCGGCCCTTCCAGATAAATAGAATATTCAGCCTTTTCTATACCATAATTTTGAATTGAAACTGGATGATAATACCTTTCATAACCAGACCTAACATCACTTACTTCTATTTGGGGTTTGCTGCAGTCTTCTTTTGAAACTACATTAAGTTCCAATTCACCATAATCTGCAATACTGCTAGACCGTTCCAATTCTGCGATAAGCCTTACATTATATACACCGGTTTCTTCGCATAAAGGAGCCGCACCTATCTGCAAATTTGCTTCCGCCCCAGCTTTAATCATGATAGTCTGGTCAGTTGTTGTTACAGACTTATTAAGATCTTGAGCAAACTTTTCTCCAAAATTAACAAATGCTGGCGCATCCAGAAAAACATGGTATAATTCATCACTTTTGCCATTATTTTTTATAATCGCATCATAAGTATACTGTCCACATCCGCATATATCTTGTTTTCTTTGCTTAATTTCAACGCTAACGTCATAGCAGTTGTCCGCAACAACCTTTATTGGCAACCTTAAGCTTAATTGGCTATTTATATATATATCCAGATTGTATGTTTGATTGCCTTCAGCTAGCGGTTTTAGAATAAGAAATTGAACGCCTTCCTGTCCTGGATTTAATGTAAATCCGTTTCCTTGGATAATCATAGAATCAGAATTATCAGTTTTAAAGCTGAATTGTCCGACAGATACCTTATTTTTAATCCAGACAGGAATAATCTTTGGTTCTCCAATACAGATATTATAGGCACCCTTATGCGCTTTAAACTCATTTGGAGTTATTGTTTCAGTAGTCGTATGATAATTACCCAGTTCTACTGTGTAATACGCAGAAACTGACGTACAGAATAATATTAAAAACAACAATAAAAATAGTTTGATCTTGATCATTTTAGCATATCCTCCCTAGGAAGAAGCACATAAATAATAATAACAAAGAAAAAGAAAATAAAAAATTTTCTAATAATAGGTTTCTTCTTTATCGGATTTATCGTCTTCACTTCCTCTAAGCTTATTAAATCCGATTATTAAACCAAGCACTACAAGTAGCACAACAAGTATTACAAGGCCAATCTCAAGCCCTCTTTTAATGCTTGTTAATCCGCCGCCTGTAACAGTTGATTTTGCAACACTAGCGGTTAATGGAACCTGTTTTAATATTTTGTCTCCGCTGCTTATTGTTACTGAAAACATTTGTGTTCCGATCGGTGTACCTGCATTAGCAGCAACATTTACCATAACAGTTTTGGACTCGCCAGGACTAAGCACAACAACATTTGTAGGTGTTAAGCTTATCGTTGCCCAGGATGCTCCGTCTGCTGCTACTGAATAAGATTTTGCTCCGGTACCCTGATTAGTCAATGTAACTGAATAAGAAGCTGAATCTCCAGCTTTTATCTCCTGTGTTTCAGGACCGATTGTAATCACTGTTTTTGATTCGGTTGTAGGTTCTGTTGTGGTTGTAGGTGTGTAAACAGGACAGATATCTCCTTCAACTACTTCAATGCTTGTAGTCTCACACTCTTCTTCATCCCCATCATCATATTCAACGCACACTTGCACAGTGTATTCGCCCTTTTCAGCACAGTCAGGTATTCTTAGATAAAGTTCTTCACTTGTGGTAGAATCATCTTCGCCGCCTTCTTCATCTAGCTCATCAATATAATCTGATGCAGAAACGCCCAATTCTGGCAGGCTTACTTTGATTTTAACATCTTCTTCTACTGCTTCTCCCCTATTTTTAATTCTGATTGAAGCAAGTAATGCTCTCCCAGCCTTAACACTATTTTCAGGGCTTAGAATAATGTCCCTTATTTGGATATCATGCGCTGAACCATCCACTTCCAGATTAAATCTTAATTCGCTTCTAAGTTCACCAGAATTATCCTCAACTCTGATAACAAGAGTATACGTTTTTTGATCCATTCGTTCAGGAAGGTCCAGTGTTAATGTTTTAACATATGAAACACCTGGTTTCATATCAAATGTATCAGTGATATCTTCGACAAGATCTCTTTGATTGCCTCTTATATATGCAGAAATTTGAACATCTTCCAAAGTTGCATTGGAAGTATTGCTTGTCGCTGTAACTTTAATTTCCAGCTTATCATCTTTTGTTACATCTATTGTAACAACATCTGGATATTCAAACGAATCCCCATTAACTTTAATTGAGTTAATGTTTATCGCAGCTGATGCGAATCCAGAAATAGATAACAATCCAATCACAACTAAAATCATTATACTTAAACCCTTTATTTTATTCATTTTCTAAACCCCCAAACGTTTTAAATAAATATTTTTGCTATTAAGCAACTGTGATATGCAACTCATATATAAACTTTTCGCTTATTTAGTATACAATAGTAGTTACTAATTTTAATCATTCAAAAGTTACTATACAATTATTTTAATATCTCTGTGCCTTACCCTTTTTATGCCAGATAAATCAGACAAAGTGATTCTAATGGTATAAACTCCAGGGCTTGCGTCGGCAGGTATCTCCAGAAACGTGCCCTTCGACATTGCTTCATCAATTTCAGGTCCTTTAAACGGCCCTAATTTTCTTGAAACGCCAAGCTCAGGCGATGTAACCCTTATGGTTCCTTCTTCTGTATTTCGCCTCCCGATATTTTGGAAAGTTAAATCCACAAACAACATATCTCCAGCTTCAAGTTCATCATAGGCTTTTTGATTTGTCCTAATCTTTCCCACATATAATGTTTTTCTTGGATTTGTATCTTTTTTGGGTATGTTGACTTCAAGGATATATATCTGCGTATCGTTTAATATTCCGTCTGTTGCAGACACAGTAACTGGATATTTACCTGGTGATGGAGGTACCCATTTAATTATGCCTGTTTTTGATTCAATTGTCATGCCTGGCGGTGAACTGATCAGATGATAGCTTAAAGTATCTCCGTTAAGATCAACTGCCCTAACATTATACGTATACTCATCCTGATATTTTTCATTTGCCGGATAGAACGTTGTTACAGCATTTGTTACAATCGTTGGCGCCCAGTTATTATATTCATCATTATCCTGAGGATTAACACAGCCGGGATCAGACATATCAGAAAATCCATCACCATCATTATCAAGACCATCTTGACAAACTGTAGTTCCGTCACCTTCGTTATCATCTTGGCCGTTAGAGCAACCAGGATCAAACAAATCAGTTAGGCCGTCACCATCGTTGTCTATTCCGTCCTGGCATTGAGATAAAGGAATACTCTCATCATCATCAAGCGCACTGGAACACGAAAAGTCAGATGGAAAATCTATTGCGCCGTCACCATCATTATCAATACCGTCTTGGCATTGAGAAGTGCCATCAGATTCATTGTTGTCTTGGTTATCAAAACAACCGGGATCTGTTAAATCAGTTAAGCCATCACCGTCATTATCAACACCGTCCTGGCATTGAGATAAAGGAATACTCTCATCATCATCAAGCGCACTGGAACACGAAAAGTCAGATGGAAAATCTATTGCACCGTCACCATCGTTATCAACACCGTCCTGGCATTGAGTTGTTCCGTCAGATTCATCATTGTCTTGATTAGTTGAACAACCAGGATCAGTCAAATCAGTTAAGCCATCACCATCGTTATCAACACCATCTTGGCATTCAGAAACAGGTAAAGATTCATCATTATCCTGCGCACTAGAACAAGAAAAATCAGAAGGAAAATCAATGGCGCCATCTAGATCATTATCAACACCATCCTGGCATTGAGAAGTACCATCACCTTCATTATTATCCTGATTATTGGAACAGCCGGGATCAATTAAATCAGATAAACCATCACCATCATTATCTAAACCGTCCTGGCACTGTGATAAAGGAAGGGTTTCATCATTATCCTGCGCACTGGAACAAGAAAAATCAGATGGAAAATCAATGGCACCATCTAAATCATTATCAATACCATCCTGACATTGAGAAGTACCGTCAGATTCGTCATTATCTTGATTATCAGAACAACCAGGATCAGTCAAATCAGTTAAGCCATCACCATCATTATCAACACCATCCAGGCACTGGGATAATGGAAATGTTTCATCATTATCTTGCGCACTGGAACAGGAAAAATCAGATGGAAAATCGATTGCGCCATCTAAATCATTATCAACACCATCTTGGCACTGGGAAGTTGCGTCTGATTCATCATTATCCTGATTAGTTGAACAACCAGGATCAGTCAAATCAATTAAGCCATCACCATCGTTATCAACACCGTCCTGACATTGAGAGATAGGTAAAGATTCATCATTATCTTGAGGACTAGAACAGGAAAAATCAAAAGGAAAATCAATAGCTCCATCTAAATCATTATCAACACCGTCCTGGCATTGACTTGTAGCATCTCCTTCATTATTATCTTGATTATTAGAACAACCAGGATCATTTAAATCAGATAGACCGTCACCATCATTATCAAGACTGTCTTGACATTCGGATTGAGGCAAGCTTTCATCATTATCTAAAGCACTTGAACAGGAAAAATCAAAAGGAAAATCAACCGCACCATCTAAATCATTATCAACACCATCCTGGCATTGTGATGTGGCATCGCTTTCATCATTATCCTGTATATTGGCACAACCAGGATCAAGCATATCAATTAAGCCGTCAGCATCATTGTCTAATAAGTCTTGACATTGGCTAGTTGCATCGCTTTCATCATTATCTAAGGGGCTAGCACATCCAGGGTCTAACATATCAACAAGGCTATCACCATCATTATCTAAACCGTCCTGACATTGGCTGGTACCATCACTTTCTGCATTATCTTGTGGATTGACGCATCCTGGATCAAGCATATCCACTAGACCATCGCCATCATTATCAACACCATCTTGGCATTCAGATGTGCCGTCACTTTCGTCGTTGTCGGTTAAATCTGAACAACCAGGATCTGCAAGGTCTACTAAACCGTCAGCATCATCATCTTGTCCATTATCACATTGAACACCATTATGTTCATTATTATCCTGATAATCAGCACAACCAGGATCGTTTGGAAAATCAATT
>JBDRFR010000177.1:0-12447 GCA_043818675.1 Nanobdellota archaeon | reverse complement strand
TATTCTCAGACAACGGATTGCTAGATTAACAAGAAAAACTTGTGCATTTTCTAAATCAATAGAAATGCACAAGGCTGTTCTGAAGATATTTTTGTATGAATATAACAATGAAATAAAATCAGTCAAACGATAACACTACCGGTAAAATCAATATTCTCTACACGAAATACAGGCATACCACTGGACACCAAAAACCTAGTGGGTTTCTTGACGATAAAGGCTGGGGTAATTGGTGTCCCTATCCACTGGACAGGTGCGCGTGAGATATATAAATGGGCTTAACTTACAAAGAGATGTGCCTCATTTGAAACAAAATGCGAAAAGCAAGAGGTGGTAAGAATGGATGTAGTTTATGCTATAAAAAAAGAATGTTATAGAAGAAGACTGAGTCATAGAACTACAGTTGCATATGTGTACTGGGTAAAGAGATTTTTTATGTTTTGCAAAAAAGACCATAAAGAAATAACTAAAAAAGATGTGAAAGAATTTATTCATCTTTTATCTGATAGAAATCTTTGTGCAAATACGCTTAATGTTGCATTAAATTCAATTAAATTCATGCTTGATTTTGTTTTATACAAAAAATGGAGATTAAACATTAAGTATTCTAAAAAACCTAAGAAACTGCCGGTTGTGCTGACAAAAGAAGAGATAATCTGGCTGATAAATGTGATAAAAAATCCAAAACATAAACTGATAGTTGAATTGATGTATTCAGCGGGGTTGCGTGTTGGTGAACTGACTAATTTAAAGGTTAGAGATTTGGAAATTGAAAATTGTTGTGGATGGGTGAGAAGTGGCAAAGGAAATAAAGATCGCATTTTTATTATTGCTGAAAAATTGAAGAATAAATTAGTCTACTATATTAAAAAAGAATGTTTGGATTATGGGTCATTCTTTTTTAAGGGACAAAATGGTAAGTTTTCTGTAAGAAGTGTACAAAATATTGTTAAAAAAGCAGCAAAAAATGCAGGGATTAAAAAAAATGTTCATCCGCATACACTTCGGCATAGTTTTGCAACGCATATTATTGAAAACGGTTACAGCAGATACTCTTTGCAGGAGCTACTTGGCCATAATAGCCCTGAAACAACAACAATGTATATTCATACAGCTATTCCTGGAATTAAAATAAAAAGTCCGTATGATACAATATGAAAGCATGGCTAATGGATGCATATCGGATAGAGAATAAAATTGTTTTGTGGGTTAAAACTAAAGATGCTGATATCAGAATTGAAAAAGATTTTGAAAGTTTGATCTATATGCATAAATCCGGAGAACATTTTCTTAGAAAGCATGAAATATCATATCAAAAAGTTAAGCGAAAAACATATCTAAGAAAATATCTGGATGTTCTGGAAATAAAAATTCCTAGTTTGTCGGGGTTTGAAAAGTTCATTAGAGATATAGAAAGAGGGACAAAGCATAGAATTCCATTATACAATGCTGACATAAAGCCTGAACAGATGTTTTTGTATGAAAATGATATAAGGCCTTGTAGCCCTGTAATCATCAAAGATAAAATAATGCCTGTTAAAACAGATGAAACAGTTCCTTTAATAACGTTAGATCTGAATGTTACTTTCTTAGATAAAATAATGGAAATTAAGTTTAATAACACAATAATTAAAGGCGATGAAGAAGAGATTCTAAGAAATTTTTCATCTGAATTTAAGAAACTTGACCCTGATGTTATTCTGATGGAATATGCGTTTTCTAAAATGCCTAGTTTAATAAAAAGGCTAAAGAAGTATAGCATTGAATGTCCTATCAACAGATGGGATGATCATGAGATAAAATATATGGGTGGAAGGTCGTACTGGAGCTATGGCCAGGTGCGGTATAGAGATTATGCAGTGAGGCTTAGAGGAAGATTTCTTGTGGATACTAATTCTTTTGTCGGCACTGAATGTGAACCAGACGCTATTGCGGAATTGACGCAGCTTTCAGGAACATTGTTTCAGCAGACAGCATCAAGATCGTTTGGTTCTGCTTTTCAGACAGCATTAGTAAGAGAGATGATAAGAAGAGATCTTTTGGTGCCGTTTAAAGAAAAACCGATTGAAAAACCATTATCCATGCTTCAAATGCTCAAGGCTGACAGGGCAGGACATACGTATGACCCAAAAGTGGGATATTCTTCAGATGTTGCAGAGATCGATTTTGTTTCAATGTTTCCATGGCTTATTTATAACCATAATATCAGTGCTGATTGCATGATGACTGATAAGGGACCGTTTGTTTCAATTCCAAATCTGCCCATAAAAACTTCAATGGCATACAAGGGACTTATTCCAACAGTATTAAAGCCGTTTATTGATAGAAGGATGTATTATAAGAAAAACTCTACAGTTGTTAATAAGAAAAGAGCGTTTGGATTAAAGTGGGTGCTTGTGAGCTGTTACGGTTATCTGCGGTTTAGAGAGTTTAAGCTTGGAATTCCTACATCGCATATGGCAATATGCGCATACGCAAGAGAAACTTTACTAAAAATTGTAAAGCTTGCAGAAGAAAATGGGTTTGAAGTTATCCACGGAATAATTGATTCTTTATATATTCATAAAAAAGGGATAACTGATGAAGAGGTTAAGGAGTTTTGTAAAGAGATTGAGGTTTTGACTGGAATACCTATTAGTTTTGAAGGGATTTTTAAGTGGATAGTTTTTTTGCCATCGGTTATCGACAAAGATAGGCCATTACCTTCAACTTACTACGGCGTGTTTAGGCATGGTGGAATTAAAGCAAGAGGCATAGAAATGAGGCAGAGAAGTGCGCCTATGTTAGTTAAAACATTTCAAAAACAAGTTTTAGAAAGTATGGAGAATTGTAATTCTAAAAAAGAAATTATAGATAAATTACCTATTGCTTGTAAATACTTAAGGCAATTAATAAAGTCAATTCCTAAACTTCCTAAAGATTATTTAATAGTCCCAATACGGGTTAGTAAAACAAATTATATTTCTAATATCCCTCAGAAAATAATAGTCAACAAACTACAAAAAAAAGGAGTTAAAGTGATGTCTGGACAATTTATTAAATTTATTTACCAAATAAATAAAGTAGTGTTACCTGAAGAATATAATGGCAAGCCTGATATGGAAAAATATAGGAAGCTTCTTATCCGGTCATTGTTTGTCATAGCACAACCGTTTGGTTATAGTAAAGAGGACATTATTGAATTGTCTGACCTTGAAAGGCAAACAAAAATTGTTGAGTACAGCACAAAAATAAAACAGAAATATATTCCAGTTAATAAAAAATATCCAACCAATAGGGGATTATCGGAGAGATTAATAAAAAAAAGGCTGGAAAAAGATGGTTGGATTGTATGGAAAGGCTCTTTAATAGATATTTTGAAATGGAACAATGATCCTTATCCAAATGTTTTAAGAAAATATGCAAAATTAACTGAATTATTACGTAAGTATTATCCTAATAAAATTGAAGAATTGTATTATCTAAACCATGTGCATCACGGGATGCCTGATTTTTTATGCTATAAAAATGGTGAGTTTAAGTTTATTGAATGTAAATTTTTGTATGAATCGTTAAGTAAACTTCAAAAGAGATGTGTTGCTAAACTGTTTGAACTGGGTTTTAATGTGGAAGTTCATAAAATTGTTGATCATAGAACAAAAACAAGAGAAGCGGAGGTTTATGTGTTGAATAATTGCAAGGAAATAATGGATGAGCAAAAAATAGTGTCTGCTTATAACTAACTAATGAAGGCGCCTAAACCACTTTCTTCCTTAATAATATCTACATTGTTGTTTGTGGGTGAATTGACTAACTTTGATATTTGGTACATCTTTAGTTTAGAAGAATCAATAGGCTTTAACAATTCTAAAGCATCTTTTGGATCTGAATCAAGCCAATTTTTTTCTTCTTTTTTGTCTAAAATTACAGGCATCCTAATATGGACCTTTTTAACAAGATCGTTTGGTTCAGTTGTCACTATTGAACATGTTAACTTATCCTGCCAAATGTCAAAAATACCTGCAAAACAAAATAAGCTTTCGTCTTTGAGCATTATCCGATAAGGAACTTTGCCTGCTTTTTTCCATTCATAATATGAATCAGCAGGTATTAAACATCTTTTGTTTTCAAACGGGCCCTTATAAGCAGGTTTTTCTGAAATCGTTTCAGATCTTGCATTTATCATCTTATAACCCATCTTTGAATCTTTGGCCCAGTCGGGTATTAATCCCCATAATGCTTCTGATAAAATGTCTGGTTGATTGTTAAGAATCACTGCAATGTTCTGGCCTGGGGCAATGTTATACCTTAGCTGTAAATTTATCCTGATATCTTTTAATTTGAATCTATCCAGAAATAATTGTTTTTCAGCTTTTGATAAACTAAACCTACCACACATAGTGGATTGATAAATGAAAGATGTATATAAAATTTTATGTTTTAACAAAATTTTTATAAATGAAACACTTATCCTAAAAATTATGAAAATAGTATTAGTAGAACCAATTGGAATTAGCCAGGATAAACTGGCAAGATTAATAGGGGATTATGAGAAACTTGGCCATACAGTTGTTACATATGGTGACAGGCCAACTGAAGATAAAACCCTCATAGAAAGATGCTTAGATGCAGATATTATGGTTGTGTCAAATCTGCCTGTAAGTGAAGAAGTAATCAATCAATGCAATAATCTTAAAATGATAAGTGTGGCGTTTACGGGGGTTGATCATATACCTCTTGCTTTATGTAAAGAGAAAGGGATAGTTGTCTGTAATGCAGCAGGATATTCGACAGATTCTGTTGCTGAACTTGCAATCGGACTTATGATTTCAGTCCTTAGAAAGATTGCCTGGGGAGATAATCAAACAAAAAAACTACTTGATAAACAGGGATTTTTAGGGACTGAACTTAAAGGGAAAACATTGGGGATTATTGGAACAGGTGCAATCGGATTACGCGTCAGTGAACTTGGTAAAGCTTTTGGGTGTAATGTTATTGCATATTCCAGAACTAAAAAAAATATCCTTGGGGTGAGTTTTGTAGAATTGGATGAATTATTGTCCAAAAGTGATATTGTGTCAATCCATACACCACTAAATGAATCAACAAAATCGTTAATTAACAAGGACAAATTAGAGTTAATGAAATCGGCAGCAATATTAATTAATACTGCCCGTGGTCCGATTGTTAATAATGATGCATTAGCTGATGTTTTAATTGATAATAAAATTGCTGGCGCAGGGATTGATGTGTTTGATACAGAACCACCACTCTCTGAAAATTATAAACTATTATCTGCACCAAATACTGTTCTTACACCGCATGTTGCATATGCTACAAAAGAAGCTTTGGGAATAAGGGCTAAGATTGTTTTTGATAATATCCGAAAATATCTAGAAAATAATCCTCAAAATAAAATTTGTTAATCTACTTCTTTATTAATCCAATCTTGATAGTCTTTCGAAGATTCTGTATCAATCTTGATAATTGCCGGAACGTCATAAGAGTGGATTTTTGTTACCTGCCTTACAATCTCTTCAAAGTTCCTATCTTTTGATTTTGCCAATAAAACAATCTCGCTTTCTTCTTCAATTTTACCTTTCCACCAATACATGCTTTCTATTGGGAACATGTTAGAGCAGGCAATCAGCCTTTTTTCAAGCAAATGCATGGAAATATTTTTTGCCTGGATTATATCTTTACAAGTGATATATATTAATACCATAAAAAGAGTAAATTTAAAAACTACTTTATATTTTTTGCTATATCATGCATAATAAGTACATATATTCAAATATAATAGGAACGTTTGTTTTTAATGAACATTTTAAGCCTATGAATTCTATAATGTTTAAAAATACTAATGAATATGCTCAAAAAGAAAAGTATGAAAAAGATTTTTCCAAAAAATATTCCCATTTGAAAAAACCAGAAGGGAAAGAGCTTGAGAAAATTTTGGAATATTTTAAAAAACCTGAATATTTTAAAGAATTTCGTACGAAAAATATAGTTATTACAAGGCAACTCATAAAAAAATCAGTCAAAGACGAATTGCTGATAATCCAGGCAATAAATAATATTTCTGATATTGATAAAGCAATAAATACGCTTACAAAAAGACTTAGGGAATGGTATGAACTGTACAATCCGGAATTTTCTCACTCCATCGATAAACAAGAGCTGTTTGTGGAATTGATAATGAAAAAGAATAAACAAGAATTACTACAAGAAATTAATGAGAAAAATTCAATGGGCGCAGACTTTTCTAAAGAAGATTTAGAACCAATAATGAACCTTGCAAAAAAAATACAGGGTCTGCTTGAATTAAGGTTTGATCAGGAAAATTATCTGGAAAAAATTATGAAGAAAGTGTGTCCAAATATGCTTGCTATAACAGGAATAACAACAGGTGCTAAATTATTATCACAAGCTGGATCAATAAAAAAAATGGTGGAGTTTCCTGCATCAACAATTCAGCTTTTAGGTGCAGAAAAGGCGCTCTTTAGACATCTTACATCTAAAGCTAAA
This sequence comes from Nanobdellota archaeon, assembly GCA_043818675.1. Taxonomy (GTDB): domain Archaea; phylum Nanobdellota; class Nanobdellia; order Woesearchaeales; family DATDXC01; genus JBDRFR01. The sequence continues at coordinate 5,940 of JBDRFR010000177.1, read as the reverse complement.
AGCCCTAAATACGGGTTTTTGCATGAACATCCGCTAATTATGAAAAATAAACAGAAATTGCATGGTAAAATTGCAAGAGCGCTTGCAGATAAAATTTCTATCGCAATAAAAGTTGATTATTTTAAAGGGAAGTTTATTGGAAATGAATTAATCAATAAGCTGGAAAAAAAATGGAAATAACAAAATCAAAAATATTTGAGGTTTTTGAAGATGATAAAAAAAGATTGTATACTGTTAATCTTACGCCTGGCAAAAAAGTATATGATGAAAAGTTGATTAAATGCAATGGTATAGAATACCGCGCATGGAACCCGCGAAAATCTAAACTTGCGGCAATGATATTAAAGGGTTGCTCGAATATCTTTATTAGAAAAAATGATGTTGTGCTGTATTTGGGTGCTGCATCCGGAACAACTGTTTCACATGTTTCAGACATAGTCTCTGAAGGTTTTGTTTTTGCGCTTGATTTTGCGCCAAGAGTTGTAAGGGAATTAGTTTTTTTAGCAGAAGAACGCAGCAATATTGCGCCCATACTTGCTGATGCCAATAAACCAGCAAGTTATCTGGATAAAGTATCACAGGCAGATATAATCTACCAGGATATTGCTCAAAGGGATCAGTTAACGATATTTCTGAAAAATGTTAAAATGTTTTTGAAAAAGGATGGGTATGCGATACTTGCAGTAAAAGCAAAAAGTATTGATATTGCGCGAAAGTCAAAAGGGATTTTTAATGAAATTAGGCAGAAACTTGAATCTGAAATGAAGATTATTGATTCTAAGATACTGGAACCGTATGAACTTGACCATATAATGTTTATATGTAAACCATAATCTATTTTTCCAATATGTTTTTATAGTTTTTATAATCTAACATAAGTATGGATGCTCACGAGCTGTTTAAAACAGAAGAGTCATTGCTTAAATTGAAACATTTTCTTAAACGGTTTGAAAAAAATATTTATTCTTTTGAGGATTTTTTAGATAGAAACGAAAAAAGTTTTGTGGCAATCCATATGACTGATCATTTTCCAAAAAATGGATTAATAAAGACTCCGCATTTTACTTTTTTTCATCTGCCTTTTCATGAAAGGCCGCTTAGGGAGACTTTGCATTTTGCGCTAAATAATGTTGTAGCTTCAGTAGGAGATGGATATGAGTGGAGTGATACAAAGTATGGGATTATTATTCCTTTTGAGCTGCTGGAAAAAAGGGTTTTCATTCCAAATCCAGTAGATTTAGTTATATTTGGGAATTATAAGTTAGAGAAAGGGTGTTTCATAATCGGAAGAGAAAAAGATGTTAGTCGGCATAATCCCGGCAATGCAAAAATTATTGCCATTTCAGACAATAAAAGCCCGTATGAAACTGTTCCTGGATTTCTACGGAAATTGGGTTATAAACAATACAGGCAGGCACAATATGTATATGAAAGCGAATTTTATGGGATAAATATGCAAAAATTAGAAGCTATTTCTAAAAAGACAGGTTATAGATTAGATTCACGTCATCGATTAGGCAGTTTTAGCTCATCTGAAAGCGAATTTAATCATATTGCTTGTCCAATTACAAATTGTAGTATGGCATTAGAAAATAAACCTGAAGATCCAACTTTAAAAGAGTTGCTTATGATCTATATTGAACTTGAAATCTCATATGCTGCTGATTTAATATCCAAGGGACAATCAAACTTTGGGGCTTATCAATATATCACGTTAGTCGGCGGAAATACACCTTCTGAAGAGATTAAACTATTAGCAAAACGCCTAATCAAGATAAAAAAGGTATATAAATCTAGGTTTATTGATAGTGATAGCCCGTTTAGGGAAATTCCTGAGTGTATTGATGCATTTAAGCGCATTGATTCGTCTTGTCATGGATTATTTGATGATTTAAAAAAGCTTAATTATGTAATAAAAAAATTTCCAGCCAATATGGATGATGCATGCAACAGGTTTAGGAAGGAATATTCAGCCATAACTTCTGAACCTATCCACACCTTTATGATTAACCTTAGAAAAATATTTAATTCCAAATTTGAACATAAAGTTTTAGAGTTTGCTAAATGGTAAATTGTTTGTTATTACGATAATCAAACAATAACATTTATAAATCAATATTCAATTCTTCCATCGGGGATAACTTAAAATGAACAGAAAAATTGATAGGGGAACATTTACGCTTAAAAAGGGCCTTGCTGAGATGTTAAAAGGCGGGGTTATAATGGATGTTGTGACAGCTGAACATGCTAAAATTGCAGAAAATGCAGGGGCTGTTGCTGTTATGGCATTGGAGAGAGTTCCATCAGACATTAGATCAGCAGGCGGGGTTGCCAGAATGTCTGATCCGAAGCTAATTAAACAAATTATGTCTTCTGTTTCAATACCTGTGATGGCAAAATGCCGGATCGGCCATTTTGCAGAAGCGCAGATTCTTGAGGCGCTTGGAGTTGATTATATAGATGAATCAGAAGTTTTAACTCCTGCGGATGAAAAAGCGCATATTGATAAGCATAAATTCAAAATTCCTTTTGTATGCGGAGCAAGGGATCTTGGAGAAGCGCTCAGAAGGATTACAGAAGGGGCTGCAATGATCAGAACTAAAGGTGAAGCAGGCAGCGGAAATATTGTGGAAGCTGTAAGGCATATGAAAACAATGAATGATCAAATAGCATCTCTAAAAAATATGAATGAGAAACAATTAAAGTATAAAGCTAATGAGTATAGGGTATCTTTGGAACTGGTAAAAGAGACAGCAAAACTTCAAAGACTGCCGCTTGTGAATTTTGCAGCAGGGGGAATTGCTACACCAGCAGATGCTTCACTTATGTTGCAGCTTGGGTGTGATGGGATTTTTGTTGGTTCAGGTATTTTCAAAAGTTCAAATCCTACAAAAATGGCAAAAGCGATTGTTTCTGCGGCTGCACATTATGATGATCCTAAATTATTAGCTAAAGTGTCAGAAGGCATAGGCGATGCTATGAAAGGATTGGAAATATCGCAATTGAATGTGAAGATGGCAGAGAGGGGTTGGTAATTCTAGAAAACTTTTTATATAATTTATAAATATTAGATTTTAAAATGAGAGTTGGTGTCTTAGCATTACAAGGATCTGTAGTCGAGCATAAAAATATGCTGGCAAGGTGTGAAGTTGAACCTATAGAAGTAAGAGTGCCAGAAGATATTGATAATATCTACGGTTTAATTATTCCGGGTGGCGAATCAACAACTATCAGTAAATTGATAAAAGAGACAGGACTTGACCGGGAAATACTCAGAAAATACGAACTTGGCATGCCAATCTATGGAACATGTGCAGGTGCAATCCTTCTTGCGAAAAATATTATTGGTGATAGATTACCCCGGCTTGGTTTAATGGATATCTCCATAAAAAGAAATGATTATGGAAGGCAAATTGACAGCTTTGAAACAGACCTGGAAATTACGGATTTTAAAGAGCCTTTCCACGGAATTTTTATCAGGGCTCCTGTAATTGATACTGTTCATAATGGTGCGCAGCTTCTTTCAAGCCACGAAGGCAAGCCAGTATTGATTAGACAAGGGAATTTGTTAATATCAACTTTTCACCCGGAGCTAACTGATGATCCAAGGATTCATCAGTACTTTGTTAAAATGATCAAAAAAAGTGTTGGATATTAAACATAATACGTTTTTCTTTAATACTTTCCTAAACATTAATTAAAAAATATTACTATATTAGTACATATGTCCATTATTTTTTAATAATATTAGACATTGTCCAACATCATCTAATTTTATTGAACAAATTACATGTATTGCATGTAGTTTTTGCAGATGGTTCACCGCAATTTTTGCAGATATTTACAGATCCTTTGTATTTTTCCTTTAGAATTGGTAATATTTCTAATAGGGATCCTACTATTGCATACTTGGTTTGTTTGTGCAGTTTTTCAAATTTGTCAAGCAAGTCTCCGACTTCTTTTCTGTACGCTTCGGTCCTGCATGGACAATGTTCATATTTTACAGGAAATTTATGTAATTTGGAGTAAAGCTTAACTTCTTCTTCTGAACAAAAATAAAGCGGTTTTATTCTTTGAACGAATCCAATTTGTTTTGATATGCCGGATTTTGGGCCTAACCTTGCCATAACAGGCATTGTATTTTTGAACATGTTCATAATAATTGCCTGTGCCTCATCATCTAAATTATGGCCTGTTGCAAGCAAAGTTGCCTTTAATTCTTTAGCCTTTTTATTTAGGATATATCTTTTGAGAATTCCGCATATTGTGCAGGATTTTAATTTAATGCCTTTTTCTTTTATCAAATCTTTAATGTAACATAATGAATGGCCAAACTCTTTTTTAAAACTTGTATTGTGAAGTTTAATTTTGACATCTTTACAAAATTTTGTAATGTTTTCTTTGTTTATTTTACTGTAATTTCCTATTCCAACATCAATATGTATGGCTTCTACAATTATCTTCTTGTTTTTTTTATTAATCTTATCAACTAGATATAATACTGTTGTGGAATCTTTTCCGCCAGAACAAGCGACAAGAATTTTTTCTTTTTTTCCTATTAACTTATTTGTCCTGATTGTTTTTCTGACTTTTTTTTCAAAGTATGTAATAAACCTGTTTTTTTCTGTTTTGTTTTCTAATGGGGGATTATTAACCATTTTATAACCATTAACGATATGATTCTAGTCTTTGATCTAAAAATTCTTTAGAAGAGGTGGTTCTTGTTATTAATCTTTCTTTTATCATGGCAATGTTTTTTTTAGATACAGCTAATGCAAGCCCTCCTGTAATTAATTTATCTTCTTCTCGTTTTTCTTCAACAGGCCATATCTTTTCTTTTTTTGTTACTTGAATGTCTAACTCTTGGAATTTTTGGGCTATTGTGTTAAGATATACAAGAAAACCCTGTTCCAATTTTGGATTGGTTGTTTTTTTCATATATATTTCTTGTATTTTTTTCTTAAATCCAAAATCAAAAAGCCCGCCAAGATAATTTGCAATATAGTCTTCTCCAGTTATCCATTCAGGTACTTTTCTTATTTGATGTGTTCTGTTTCCTTTTTCTAATCCACATTTCATTAAAACTCTACTCCATGCCATGGGAAAATCACGTTGTCCTTTTTCTTTATGAACCGGGTTGAACATAGCAAGTTTGTCAATCTCTGCAAGATCTTGCTCTTTACTATTAAAAAAAAGTGAACAATTGTTTCTCAAACTTCCACAACCTTGATTTGCGCCAATTATATAAGCATCATCTTTTGTAGGTTCGTAAGGGAACTTTATACCTGCCATGCTTAATAAAAAAATACTGTCTGTTACATTAGCTATTTCATTTGGTAAAGTTCCTTCATAAGAGTTTAAGAAATCAACCAGCCCAACTGAATAACCATCAATCTTTTTTTCATGAGTAACAAAAGTGGGATACCATTTTTGGATAAGGCTTTTTTGTACCTCTATTCTATCACTGTTTTCATACAAAATTCTATTATTTTCCCTTTCTATTCTGGCAACAGCTGGTTCTGAAACACCTGTAATTCTTCCTAATGGATATGATGGTACACCTTGCTTTAGCAAATCCAATAATGTTTCTTTTGTTTCTTGGCTCCAATGGCCCACATGCTTTGGTCCTTTGTATATTCTTTCTGCAATATCATCTGGAATTATATCTTTTATGACAAAATTAACAAAATGCCTATATCCTACTCCTTCAAAAAGTGCTGAGTCAATCTTATTCATGAATATTGTTACTTATTGGTAGTATATAAACTTATTGGTATACTCCAGTAGCAACTACTAAGGTAAAACCGGGCACCCCACTAGTTAAGTGTGGAATTACATAATACCTCTTGTATGCTTAGAGGTTTCTCTGTAAGCCCAATCTCCATTGCCGGTGTAATTGGTAGTTGAATCCAATTCTTACTTGATTTGAAGCTTAATGGA
>JBDRFR010000176.1:0-6474 GCA_043818675.1 Nanobdellota archaeon | reverse complement strand
TATATAAAATTAAATATCAAAATATATATACAATTTTTTTTGTAAATTGATTGTTGTGGGAAAACTTTAAATACAGAATATAAATATCACAAGGATATGAAAAAAAAAAAGTTGGATACGAAAAAGGTCATGGTGTATTTTATAGCTTTTATTATGATAAGCTCAATCTTTGGAATTATCTTCTCTGGCTACAGGCAGCAAACAGTTTCAATGGAATATAACGGGTATACATTTCTTAGGCAGGATAATAAATGGGTTATGAATCTAAACAATAATCTTGTAAGTTTTGATTATTATCCTGAAGAAGTGGAAAGCTTAAATATCAGCCCGGAAATTGTATCAATGCTGACAAATACATTTGAAATCGACGCTACATCAGAGCCTAATAGCACTTATAAAGATACAATAGCAGTAGTCGAGTACGAAATGATTAATTTTCTAAGTGATAATGTAAATTTATATTTGAGGACCGGTTTTACAGAAGAGAATGATTATGGCCTGCCAATAATTACATGCGCTGATTCAACGCCTAGAGTGCCTGTTATATATTTCAAGAAATCAAACATTACAAAGGTGAGTCTTGACAGGTACTGCGTAGTTGCAGAAGCAAGGGATGATTTTGGGTTTTTAAGAATTAAAGACAGGTTGTTATACACAATTCTTGGTATTATAGGGTGATTATGTGGAGCTTCCTGAAAAAAAAAAATCTGATAAAATATTGTTAGTTACTATCTCAATTATTTTTATTATATTAATATCGATATTAAGCATAAAATATTTTTATAAACCAGAAACGTCAAATACTATTGATGAACTGCACCAGTTAAATCTTGAGGGCAAGCTTGATCCGATGAAAGGGTATATGTATAATGGGTATAGTTTTGTTAATGTTGACGGTTTTTGGTTTACAGAGATGAAAAGCCAAAGCGGCAGAACACTGTACTCTCTGGATTTTCGGTTCGGACCAAAAGAAGTGACAGAAGTTGAAGTAAGGGGTAAACTAAATATTGAACTGTTTGATTCTGCTAATGATTATTATATCACTTATAATCCTGTAGGCCAGGATTTTAGGTATGAGGTTCTTGCGGTTGGGGATATTAATCAACATATGCTAAAAGTGTTTAAGAAAAATCCTATTGCTGCATGTGATAGAAATGAAACAGGTGCCTGTAAAGTCAGGCCTATAATTAAATGTGATAATACGGACAAGCTTGTGTTTTATATCAATAAATCAACAGAAACAAGCGTTGAATTTAAGGATAATTGCATTGTAATTAATGGAGATGAACTTGATCTTGTTAAAGCGGTTGATAAATTGTTATACCTTTTGTATAATATATATTAAACATGACAACTTACTATTTTTCAAAAGAGCAAAATTCTGAATTAAATTTGAAAAAAATTAAGGCAAATATACTATCAGAAAATTTTGAGTTTTATGTTGGTTCAGGGGTTTTTTCGAAGTCAAAAATTGATAAAGGAACTGAAGTGCTGCTTAATTCAGTTTTTATCAAACCAGAATGGAAAATCCTTGACTTAGGATGCGGATATGGCGCTATTGGAATAATTCTTAAGAAAGTATATCCTGATGCTATAGTGACTATGGTTGATATCAATAAAAGAGCATTGAAACTTGCCAAAATGAACGTGAATTTGAATAATGTTGATGTTAGGGTTATGGAGTCAGATTTGTATGCCAAAGTGCAAACACAATTTGATACAATTGTTGTTAATCCGCCGCAAAAAGCAGGTAAGCAATTATGTTTTAAGATAATAGAAGATGCAAAAGAACATTTAAAGGATAAAGGATTATTACAATTGGTGGGAAGACATAATAAAGGCGGAAAAACTCTTGAAAAAAAAATGTTGTCTGTGTTCGGGAACGTTAAATCTGCTTCTAAAAAGTCAGGGTATAGAGTTTATGTTTCTGAAAAATAAACTACTGGTAATTATTATATGGTATAATATCCAGCCATTTAGGGCAAAATTTCCAGTTCTTCATAACTAAGGCCACTACCAAAACCTTAGATATAAGCTATCTGAGTAATTTTGGCAAGCTAATTTAACAGTGAACAAAATTAAGTCAAAATCTATTGATAATTGCGCTAATTGATTTAATTAGGCGTAATTATTAAATAAGCTAATTTCGTCGAGAGAGTAAAATTAACATATGTAAACTAATCAACGAAATTAGCTATAATTCTCAGAAGTTAGTTGTTTATTGTATTAAATATATGGAACAGACTTTAAATAGCCGGTAAAGTCAGTTTTTAGGTGTTTGAAATATTTTTTAATAAATTAAAATCAAAAAATATATCTATCATACCACAAATAGTGTTAATATTAATAAATCGGATGAATAACAATTCTAAATTACTTTAACGCCATTTGGGGTTAGAGCAACAAGCCTTAACCCAAAACCCAATTTTAAAATTGCAGAAATCAGAGCTGTATGCTCTTTACCTTGGCCGGCTACAATATTTACAGCCACTTCCAAATCGTTAAGCTTGCCAGAAAGCTTTTCTTTAATAAAATCTGATAGTTGAGAGATGGTTTTTGTATTGTCTAACTTGATGATCTCGGTTTTTTTGTTAAACTTGATAGAGGTGTCTTCTGTTGTAAATACGAAAATGTTTTGCCAATCTACATCTTCAATAACGTGCTTAACATGTTCAAATGCACCTTTTTGCATTGATAGGCATATTGCAAGGTCAGTCATAAAATACGGAAAACTAACTAACTATAAAAAATTTTGGAAAGTTTTTAATAGTCTCCACTGTTTTTTAATTAGGATTTATACTAGTGTATTAATTAATGGAAATTTGATGGCAAAATGTTTATAACCCTAATGGAAGCAGTGGACATAATAATTATGACCTTTGCTATAGGTTTTATCTTTTCTGGTTATTTTAAGAAGGAACCCCTTGAAGGATATGACCCTATACAGTATTACAGCAGAAATAATCAATGGGAAAGTATTAAGTATGCGGCAATGATTGCTGCACCGGCTGTTGTACTACATGAACTCGCCCATAAATTTGTTGCTATAAGTTTTGGCGCTACGGCTACCTTGCATGCACCGTATAACTTATATATGATAGTCATATTAATGAAATTTCTTCGAATTCCGCTGCTATTTTTTGTGGGAGGGTATGTTGCGCATAGTCCTTTACCGTTATTTGAATCAGCAACTGTGTCAGTTGCAGGGCCATTGATGAATTTTTTGATGTGGGGCGGAATTTACCTGATAATACATTTTGGGTTAGTAGATAAGAAATATTACAAAATCCTGCAGCCGATGGCAAAATTAAGTTTATTTTTAGGAATATTTAATATGCTGCCAATACCAGGTTTCGATGGGTTTGGATTTTTTGGTTCCTTATTTAAATTGGTTTTCCATAACCTTTAAAAATGGCTCTTTATTTCTGTAGGTAAAATGGAAGAACAGCGTAAAGAAGTGAATAAAGCTACAACTGAGGATAAAGAAGAAGATAGTTCTTTATTAGATGAAAAATCAGATAATTCACAAGACGGCCAACAAAAATTAGATAACCAAAAAATTCAAATAAAAGCAGACGACTCGAAAGAAAAATCTGAAGATGACATTGAAGAGGTTCAGATAGAAGTGAGCAATTCATCAGAAAAGTCAAATACATCTTCACACCATGAAAAAAAGCGAAATACAGAACCAAGTGGACCATTTTTAGAAAAAGTTACTAAATTCTTTGATATAAATTATAAGAAAATGCTGATTATACCAATTGCATTGCTGATACTGTCAATAATTCTGATTTCGTATAAGGGCATTACAACAGGCGAAATTATTGATAAGGACGTGTCCTTGAAAGGCGGAATTACAGTTACAATAATGGGTGATCAAAATATTGATATCATTAAGCTGCAGGAATCACTTGCTGCTGAATTTTTGGGTAATGAAATAGGTGTAAGGTCATTACAAAAAGGTGCTACTATATCTGGTATAATCATTACTTCAGACATTGATGGAACTAAAAAAGGAGAGTTAGAGCTATTCATGGCGTCTATTGAAAATAATCTTGGAAGAAAACTTCTGGAAAAAGATTATAGTATTGAAGTAATCGGTTCTGCACTGGGCGCCAGCTTTTTTAAAGAGATTGTAAGGGCGCTGATAATAGCGTTTATTTTTATGGGTATTGTGGTTTTAATATATTTTAGGGTACTAGTACCAAGCCTTATAGTAATACTGGCAGCATTTTCAGACATAATTGTTACACTTGCAATTATTAATCTCATGGGTCTGAAAATTAATACAGCAGGAATAGCTGCTTTTTTGATGCTTATTGGGTATTCGGTCGATACTGATATTCTCTTATCGACGAAAGTTTTGAAAAAAAGCGAAGGCAGAACTGTTTTTGAAAGTATTATTAACGCAATGAAAACAGGCCTGATGATGACATTTACAACCATCTGTGCAATAGTTGTCGCCTTAATTTTTACTCAGTCTGAAATTATCCGGCAGATAATGATAATATTACTGGTTGGTTTAATAGTGGACTTAATTAATACATGGCTTGGAAACGGCGCATTATTAAGGTTATATGTGGAAAGAAAGAAAAAATGACTAGAAAAATAAAAAAACTATTTACAAATATGAAAATGATAGTACTTCTTATTGTTATACTTTTTGCGCTTGTTGCAATCCATCCAAATCCATGGAATACAGGGGTTAATGTAAGAAATGTTGTATCTAATTCTACAGCCAATCTTGTAGGGCTTGAAAATCCAAAGCCCGGCACTCAGCCAATGTCGAAAGAAAAAATACAGACAATCAATAATAAGCCCATTTTGAAGCTGCAGGATTATTATGATCAGGCTGAGAAGTTTGAACCTAATCTGACCATACATCTAAAGACTACAAAAGCTACATATCTCATAATTCCAAAAGAAAAAGTAATATTTACTAAGCTTAATGAAACTGAATTAATAAACGTTACGACAGAAGTTTTTGATGATGAGCTTAACAAAACTACCAATGTTACAAAATTAATTAACATTAGCAAAGTGGATATAAACCATACGGGTCTGGTTGAAGACATAGGGTTAAGAGTGTACGATTCGCCCAAAACCAATATCCGTAAAGGGCTTGATTTGCAGGGCGGAACAAGAATTCTTTTACAGCCAGAACAAAAATTACAGCAGTATGACTTAGATACACTCATAGATAATATGAAGGAACGGCTGAATGTTTATGGTTTGTCAGATGTTCTAATTAAGGAAGCGTCAGATTTGTCAGGCAACCAGTATATCCTGGTTGAGATTGCCGGCGCAACTGAAGAGGAAGTTAAGGATCTGCTCGCAAAGCAGGGAAAATTTGAAGCTAAAATAGGCAATAATTCTGTTTTTATCGGAGGCAATGATATTACTTATGTCTGCAGGTCGGCTGATTGCGCAGGTATTGACCCAGTCCAAGGATGCGGCTTATCCGGCGGACAATGGATGTGCAGGTTTAGGTTTGCAATAACTTTGCAAAAAGATGCAGCTGACAGGCAGGCAGAAGCTACAAAAGATTTGGACATTATAACTGAAGGAAAAGAGCAGTATTTAAGCGAGAAATTACTTTTGTACCTTGATGATAAGCTTGTGGATGAACTTAGTATTGGGTCAGATTTGAAAGGGCAGGCTGTTACTAATATTCAAATTTCCGGCTCTGGAGCAGGTGTTTCGGAGCAGGATGCTGCATTAACAGCGCTAAATAATATGAAACGGCTGCAAACAATACTAATTACTGGATCACTGCCTGTGAAGCTTGACATTGTCAAGATGGATGCTGTGTCGCCGGCACTCGGTGATGAGTTTGTCAAGAATGCTTTAATTGTTGCAGTTTTGGCAATAATTGTTGTCGCAATCGTTATTTTTATCAGGTATAGGAAAGTGCAGATAGTGCTGCCAATACTTTTTTGCCTGTCATCAGAGGTTCTAATCCTCCTTGGGTTTGCTGCGATATTTAGATGGAATCTGGACCTTGCAGCTATTGCAGGAATGATAATTGTTGTGGGTACCGGTGTTGATCATTTAATTGTCATTACCGATGAAACCCTTCGAAAAGAAGCAACTAAAATATATGATTGGAAAAAACGCATTAAAAGCGCATTTTATATAATAATGGGTTCGTACCTTACAACAACTGTTGCAATGATGTGGCTTTGGATTGCTGGCGCAGGACTTCTGAAGGGGTTTGCGTTTACCACAATTGCCGGAGCAAGCATAGGGGTTTTTATCGTAAGGCCTGCGTATGCTACAATAATAGAAATTCTACTAAATGACTAAGTTTTTATAGTATTAATATTTAATGCTTTCTCTATGATTGCATGTTAAACCTCGTGGTTTAAATATTCCTAAATTTTAGGAATATAAAAACACACGGAGGTGATGTCATATGACATCAAACAAGCAAACATACATAGGATTGGACATACATAAAAAATTTTTGTATGC
>JBDRFR010000175.1:0-10516 GCA_043818675.1 Nanobdellota archaeon | reverse complement strand
ATATATATATATTTCCAATAAAATGTCAAATAAATCCACTCTTCAGTATCCAAACCAAAAGCAATTCACAATTACCATTCCAAAAGGATTAGTACTGGCAAAAGGCTGGAAACAAGGTGATAAATTGGAATTCATAATTAATAGCAAAGGAAAGATAGTAATTCAAAAAACATAAAAACAATAACTTTATATAGTTTAGATTTTACAACTTTTAATAAATATTAAAAATTATAAAAATGGATGAGATTAACAAAAAAATAAGTAGCCTTTTCATTGATATGGGTTGCGGTCAGGGCATAAACAACTCATTATTCATGACCATATTTGCAAACCTATACATGGAACCAGAACCGATACCTATGGAAAATTTAGCAAAAAATACTGGGTACAGCTTGGCATCAATAAGTAATAAGGTTAACATGCTCGGTCCGTTGATACAAAAAACAAGGAAGCCCGGTTCAAAAAAACTTTTTTTATATATGGAAAAAGATATCCTTAACATATGGAAACAGGCCCTTTTGAAAAAAGAAAAATATGTTATTATAAAGACAAAAGAAAAGCTTCCTTTAATAATAAAAGATTATAAAAAAAAAGCAAAAACAGAAACCGACAACAAAAAAATAAAAATATTGGAAAACTACTATGATCAGATACTAAAATTTGAAAAAGTGATAAAAAAGATCATAATTGAGCTTGATAAGGTGAATTAATGGCAAAATCTAAAATAATTGAATTAAAGGATGTTTGGAAGATTTATAAAATGGGGGAGATTGAAGTCCCTGCGCTTCGAGGCATCAATCTTACAATTAACAAAGGTGAATTTGTTGCAATTATGGGCCCTTCGGGCTCAGGAAAATCGACAGCTATGAACATGGTAGGGGCACTTGACATTCCAACCAAAGGAACCATATATCTTGACAACCAGAATATTGCAAAGTTGGCAGAATCTGACTTAGCGCAAATCAGGGGCCAGCGAATAGGCTTCATTTTTCAACAATTCAATTTGATACCAACGCTTACAGCAATCGAAAATGTTATGCTTCCAATGACTTTTCAGGGTATGCCAAGGGATGAACGTATAAAAAAAGCTAAAGAGCTTTTAACAAGCGTTGACCTTGGTGAAAGGTTAAGCCACAAGCCAAACGAATTATCAGGGGGCCAGCAGCAAAGAGTTGCTATTGCAAGGGCCTTGTCAAACAACCCAGAAGTTATTCTTGCTGACGAGCCAACTGGCAATCTTGACTCAGTAACCGGCCAGAAATTCATGAATTTTTTAAAGGATTTAAACAAAAAGGAGAATAAAACAATTATCATGGTCACACATGACGAATCTGTTGCTAGTCATGCGCAGCGGACAGAACTATTAAAAGATGGTAATATTATAAAAACTATAAAAAGGTGAGAAAATGAAGAAAATTGTATTATTTGTGGTAATTTGTATTTGTTTAGTTACAGTTATAGTACATGCTCAAACATATATGAACGCAGGAGTTGCAAATACTTATATTGATGTAACTTTGGTAAACCAAATACCTGACCCGGTAGAACCCGGCCAATATATAGAATTACGGTTCAAATTTGAGAATTGGGGAAGCGATGTAGCGCAAGACATCTCTGTTGAGCTATTGCCAAAATACCCATTTAGCCTTGAACCTGGTGAATCAGCAATAAAAAATATTGGCTCATTGCAGGGCAGGCAGGTTGACAATACAGGTATTATTGTTAAATACAGGTTAAAAGTTGATGAAAACGCTGTTGAAGGAGAAAATGAGATAGAATTAAGGTTTAAAATAAACAATAAAGGTTATACAAGCTCCTGGGAAAAACATGATCCTTTCACAATAAACATTCAGACCCATGATGCGATTATATCGGTTGAATCGGTTGAATCAGAACCAAAAGAGTTTGCACCAGGCGGCGAAGGAGTAGTATCAATCAAAATCAAAAACATGGCCGACTCGGTTTTAAAAGAGATCCGGGCTAAGTTAGAAGTAAGCTTAACAAAAACAACAACAACTTCTATTATAACTACTGAGTATCCATTCTCACCTATCGGTTCAACAAACGAAAAGACAATCACTATACTCGACCCAGGCAAAGAAACAGATTTTAAGTTTAACCTTATTGCAGACCCAAACGCAGAAGCTAACGTATACAAAGTTCCTCTAAGTTTAATATATTCAGACGAACTAGGTAAAAATTACTCAAAACAATTGATTATTTCATTAGTGATCGGCGAGGAACCTGATTTAGCTGTAAATTTTGAAGAATCAACTATAACTGCGCCAAAAACCAAAGGGACTGTGTCAATCAAATTCATTAACAAAGGCACAAATAATATTAAATTTTGCTACGTTACATTGCTTGAAGACAATGGCTATAGTATTCTAAGCACTGAAAACGTGTATATTGGAAACATTGATTCTGATGATTACGAAACTGTGGATTTTGACCTATACATCAATTCAGAAGAGGATATATTTTTGCCTTTAACAGTCGAATATAAAGATGCTAACAACAAAGACTACAAAAAGAATATTAAAATCCCGTTAAAAATTTACAGCTCAGAAGACGCCAAAAAATACGGTATTGTGCAGAGTAACAGTAAAGTTGGAATTATGATAGTCATCCTTATTGTTATAACCGGTTTATTCTTCTATTGGCGTATAAGAAAGAAAAAGAAAGTTAAAAAGTAATATGTTAAGGGACTATTTCAGCTTTGCTTTTAATAACCTTAAATCCAGAAGGCTACGAAGCTGGCTTACCATGATCGGAATATTCATAGGTATAGCTGCAGTAATATCCTTGATTAGCCTGGGTGAAGGATTAAGGGTAGCTATCACTTCGCAGTTTGGTTTTCTTGGAAGTGATGTCTTAAGTGTCCAGGCTTCAGGCCTTGCCTTCGCCGGACCCCCGGGTACTGGTGCTGTCACTCCATTAACTGACGATTTGACTGATAAAATCTCAAAAATCAACGGCGTGGAAACCGCTTTTAACAGATATATTGAAAGCGGCACTTTAGAATTTAATGATCAGCAGGCTATTGGTATGGCTGTATCTATTCCGGATGGTGATAGTCGAAAAATCTTTGAAAAGATGGTAAACGTTAAAGCTGCGCAGGGAAGGTTGTTAAAAGACGGCGAAAACAACAAAGTTTTGCTTGGCGCAAGTTTCGCCGAAGACAAGATTTTCGGCAAAGCTATAAAAGCAGGTGACAGGGTACTAGTAAACAATATCAAATTTGAGGTTGTCGGTATTCTTGAAAAAAAGGGCAGTTTTATTTTTGATAATGCTGTAATGCTAAACAATGATGCAATATTTGATCTTGGCCAGGATAAAAAAACTGTTGATGTAATAGCTGTAAAGGTAAAGGATGTAAATAATGTTGGCAAGATAAAAACTTCAATAGAAAAATTGCTTAGGAAAGAACGAGGCGTTAAGGAAGGCGAAGAAAATTTTGTTGTTGAAAGCCCTCAAAATATATTAGAAACATTGAATTCCACGCTGTTTGCTGTACAATTGTTTGTTTATATAATTGCGATCATTTCCCTTCTTGTAGGAGGCATTGGCATTATGAATACTATGTACACTGCTGTTTTAGAGCGAACAAAAGAAATCGGCATTATGAAATCGATTGGCGCTAGGAATTCATCGATTTTTACATTGTTCTTTATTGAGTCGGGGCTCCTTGGGATGGTTGGTGGAATTATAGGAATATTAATCGGTTTAGCGCTTGCATACGGCCTTGCAGCTATTGGCAAAGCAGCCCTAGGTTCAGATTTGATCCAGGCTCAGGCAAGCTTATTTTTAATTATTGGCTCTTTAATGTTTTCATTTTGTATTGGCACAATTTTTGGCGTTTTGCCAGCGCTCCAGGCATCAAAACTAACTCCAGTTGATGCATTACGAAAATGAAACTTGACGAAATAAGATATTCAGTAAAAAACATATGGCAAAGAAAACTCAGAAGTTTTCTTACGATCTTATCCATTCTTATAGGCATCACTTCAATATTTGCATTAGTGAGCTTTGGCCTTGGAATACAAAAATATGTAGACACTCTGGCTCAGGAGGCCGGAACTGACAAATTGTTTGTGCAAGCCAAAAGTATCGGCGCACCTGGTACAGATGAAAATTTTTTTATCTCAAAAGACGACGTTGAATTCATAGGAAAGATTAACGGAGTTACTGACATCAGCGGCATGTATTTCAAAGTTGGCGAAATCGAATCTAACGATGAAAAATTGTTCGCATTTATAAGCAGTCTCGACCCGGACAAGATGGACTTTATATTAGAAGCTTTCACCGTCGATATTGACAAAGGCAGGCAATTGAAAAAAGGCGATTCCAATAAAGTTGCTCTGGGCTACAATTATCAGCTTGAAAACAAACTTTTCGATAGGCCATTAAAACTAAGAGACAAGATAAAAATCAACAGTGAGCCATTCGAAGTTGTGGGCTTCTTCAAAGAGATTGGCAATCCTCAAGACGATTCTAATATATACATGCTGCCTGAAACAGTGGAAAGATTATTCCCTGATACAAAAGGCAAATTTGGTTTTGTCATGGTCCGGGCTGATAAAAATGTAAATCCCCAGGATTTAGCCGATAAGATCCTGGAAAAATTAAGAAAACGTAAAGGCCAGGAAGAAGGAAAAGAAGATTTCTATGTGCAGACCTTTGAAGACGCCCTAGCAACCTTTGGAGCTGTCGTAAACGTCCTAAACGGTATTCTTGTGCTGATTGCATTAATATCTTTAGTGGTTGCTTCAGTTAACATTATGAACACAATGTACACCGCTGTATTGGAAAGAACAAATGAGATAGGCATAATGAAAGCAATAGGCGCAAGAAACAAAGTTATCCTGTTTATCTTTGTGTTTGAATCAGGTTTTTTAGGTTTTGTCGGTGGCATTGTTGGCATTTTTGTTGGATGGTTATTTGCATCCACAGGCGGCAAAATCGCAGCATCTGCTGGTTATTCACTGCTGCAGCCAGCGTTTCCTTGGTATCTTACAGCCGGCTGTTTACTATTTGCAACAGCGATTGGCGCAGGCTCTGGCTTTTTACCCGCTATACAAGCGTCAAGACTAAAGCCTGTTGAAGCGCTTAGATACGAATAAAGGAAAAGATTATTATACATAATATTATTTGACAATAAAAATGAAAAAAAAAGTTGCCAAATTTTTTGCAGTATTGACCGCAACCGCAATTACCAGTAGTTCTTTTGTATTTGCAAAAACCAAGGATGAATACACAATAGTAGGCACACCCCAACAGGTTGAAGAAACTCTAAGTAAAAATTATGATCAATATGTACCAAATAATTTTTGGGAGGTTAAGGATTCTGGAAAATTACAAAAAGTGGCAGAAATAGGCGCTAAATTCAATATTACACAGAAAATATTCTATAATCACAGTCCACATTTTGACAATTCACCTGGTGCCATGTATGATAAACAAGAAAATCAAAAAAAAACTCAAGAAAGATTAGATGGAAAATTTATACCATTATTTGAAAAAGCTAAACAACAAATTAGAACTAAGACAGGAATTACAAATGATCAGTTGATTACAGCAATTTTAAGAAATGGTCTTGAACCTGTAAAAATAACTGTATACGGAGAATCTACTGGTTTTACTTGTATAATGGGCGAAGGCATTAGTAATGATAAACTTGGTTTACTTCGAGGAATAGATAGTAAAGCAATTATCAGTGAAAAAATAAGACAATATATGAATGAAATTTTAGGTATTGAGCCTACAACGCTCGAATTAGAGAATAATATAACTGTCAAAAGCGGCGGAATGATAATAGAACACCCTGTTGTAGAAAAAGCTATTACAAGGTTAAACATGTTTGCACAAGAGCATAAACTTGGATTTATGATAAATTATAAAAATATTAAACAAAAAAAAGACATCAAAAAAAGAAAAAAAGAACTTGAAAATTTTAATTACGCAATGCTTATACTTAAAAAGTCTCATTTCATTGAGTATGAAGCAATAAAAAATATGTTGGCTCCAACACGGTATTCTGAGCTGCAATTATTTTTTGTTATTGAATTAGTAGTATTTGGCACAAAGATGTCAGTATTTCTGGTTGGCAACCCGGGAGGGCCTTTGCCTGAGAAACAAAAAGCAGCAATATATTCTGGGCATCAAGTAGAAAAACAAAGGTTATCATATAGAATTGAGAAAAGTATCAAGCCCGTAAATCAATATTTACAAGCAAAAGCAAAGAGGAAAATCGGCAGGTGTAAATCAGGAGCCAAGGGAAAGCTGATGACATATTAGCGGATGCATTTATTCTTGCTTACTCTTACTAAATTGGTTTTACAAATTCTTTTTAAGAACGCTTTGATAAAGTCCGATGTGAATTTTAAGGGCTTATTTAGAATAAGGCATATACTGTCGACAAAATGCTACTAAACATACATGCAAGCGATTTAACTGCCCCAATTCATAAAACTTGTTTCAATTTTAAAATAATTACTGATTCTTTTCATTGCATGGCGAACTGTCTTAAAATTACTGTTAGATAAGATGTCCTTATCAAACTTAGAAAATACTCTTTCAATCATATTCATCCAGCTTGCATTAGTCGGTAGATAGACTATATGCAATTTTGGATGAAAATAATTCCATACCTTTATTGCATAAGAAGTGTGAGCACTCCAACAATCAACAATAACATAGACTTCTTTATCAGGATATCGTCTTAATAAATCTTCAAAGCACTCTATAACTATAAAACTATTTTTCCATCCGTAAAACCAATGAATAATATCACCTGAATGTACATCAATACATGCTGGCATTTCAAGAAGTCCTCTTACTTTCTGCTTTGCTGGATGTTTTACTATTTGTTCTCTTGTATAAATAAAGCCACTATATTGTTTTATAGCAATCTTTGCTTTTTCATCAAAACTTAATACAACACTATTCTTTGGAGGATTAGCTATCAAATTGTCTATTTTTAGTTTTTTTTAGCAAACTGAGGGTCATTGCTATAGAGCCACGAAGTTTTTTTCTTATACTTTATTTGATCTTGCTTTATAATCCTACCAATTTGAGTAGGACTTACTTTTACTCCTTTCTCTTTCGCGTAATTAGAAAGCTTCACATGGCTCCAATTGTTATAATGTTGCCCTAGTTTTTCTGGATGTGTGTTGAGCCATTGCAAAATTAATGCCCTCTCTTTTATTGTTATAATTCTTGGCTTCCCGGGACTTTTCCCTCGGTTAAATATTTGGAGACCTGTTTCATTGAATTGATTTATTATTTTTTCAATCTTAGGTCTATGAAATCCAAGCTTTTTGCATATTTGCTTTACTGTTTTTTCTTCAGCCGACAGCTGAAGAATTCTTGCTCTGTCTTTGACAAAACTCTTGCTGTTCTTAATATTTTTTTGAATAAATACTTTTTCTTTAATTGTCATCTCCCTTATTTTTAGTTTTGGTTTTCTTCCTGCATTTGGATTATAGTAATTATAAACTGGTTTGACTGGTCCAATATATTTTTTCTTGTGTCTTACTTTACTACCAACACGATAATTTGTAACCTGATACTTGTATTTTCTTTTATTTATTGTATATATTTCTATGTGTGCCATTTTATAAATACTTAAGGGCTACATATTTTTATATTTATAGGTGATAGAATATATATGTAGCACACAATAGATTAAGAAGCAATATTAAAGAATTAGTCTATTTAACCAAAGTTTAATGGTTTTTTGACTTAAACCATTAAAGACGACAAAAAGCGCCTTAAATCGAAGATTAGGAAATTGTGTTGAGGTTTATCAAAGCGTTCTTTTAACGACAATTCCATTAATTTAATAAACCAATCAAAAACCCATTTTCTCTAATGAAAAAAGACCTGACAAAAGGAAGCATCTCAAAGAACATTATTTTACTGGCGCTTCCTATGATGGCAGCTTTTCTGCTCCATACAGGCTTTAACATAGTTGATACAATTTTTCTTGGGCGGTTATCCGCTCTTGCTCTTGCTGCAATTTCCATTACATTCCCAGTAATATTTTTAATAATTGCTTTGGCTTCAGGTGTAGGCATAGGTGTATCATCCTTAATTGCCAGATTAATCGGCGCAAAAAAAGAAAAAGAAGCAAATAATGTTGCAGAACACGCCTTATTGCTGGCAGTTATACTGGGACTGTTCTTTACAATTTTCGGTTTAACCTTATCAAAGCCATTGTTCATTCTAATAGGAGCAACGCCTGAAATGATGCCGCTTGTGCTTGATTATGTTTATGTACTTTTTAGCGGATCATTTTTCATGTTTTTTGCTTTTATCGGCAATTCCATTCTCCGTGGCGAAGGCGACACAAAAACCCCTATGAAGATCATGATGCTTGCAACAGTCATAAATATCGCACTTGATCCATTACTAATCTTTGGTATTGGCTTTTTCCCGCGCATGGAAATGGCTGGCGCAGCCCTTGCAACAGTTATCGCAAGAAGTATTTCTGCAGTTGCAGTTTTGGTATACTTATTCAAAGGCAACGCCCAGATTAAACTTAACCTAAGACGTTTCAAATTCAAGTTAAGTATAATAAAAGAGATTTTGTCTGTTGGCATTCCTGCTTCACTATCCCAGGCTGTTATGTCTTTAGGAATGTTCTTTATGATGAAAATTGTATCACAGTTCGGTCCGTTCGCAATCGCAGCTTATGGCCTGGCAGGCAAATTAGACATGGTTGCTTTACTGCCAGGTATTGGCCTGTCCACTGCTGTAATAACGATTGTTGGCCAGAATATTGGGGCAAAAAAACATGACAGAGCAATAAAATCTACTTGGACAGCTGTTTTAATATCAATGGTTTTCATGGAGGTAATCGGTTTGTTGTTCCTATTTTTCCCTGAATTTTGGATAGGTATTTTTAATAAGGAGCCGCAGATTATCAGCTATGGCGTATCTTATATAAAGATAATAAGCCCATTTTATATGTTAATAGGCGTTAGCATGATAATATCTGCTTCGTTTCAGGGCGCTGGCAAAGGCAATCCTTCTTTACTATTGTCCATTCTAAGGCTTTTTATTTTATCCGTGCCCTTAGCCTATTTTCTATCAAGAATTTTTGGTGTTAACGGTATTTGGCTTGGCATTTCACTTTCAACGATCATAACCGCCGTAGTTGCTGCTGTATGGTTCAAATTATGGGAAAAATCCTAATTATTTTTCATCCTTTTTAGGTAACTAAACAATTTTTGTTGAACATTCCGTTTCAATTTATTATCAAACCTATCGATTTCACGATCAATGTTAATTTTTGGATTTTTTGTTAGTGTTCCAACAAATTCTCTTTTTGCAAGCCTTGCTTCTTTTTCAATCTGGTCTGCATATCGGGTATTAAATTTTCTAATCGATGGAAATTTTGTTATTGAGTCTGCTCCTGCATTAAGCAATAGATGAATTTCTTCCAGATGCGTAAGCCACGAACCCACAACAATGTTCAGATAAGGAAATTCCATCCTTGTTTTTTTAATCCAGCTGGCATAATAATCAGTTGCCGGACCTTCCTGATTTTCGTATGCAGTCTCTTTTTGCGGCTTTAGTCTATAAAAAGTAATTCTATCAATTTTATTTTTTTCAATAAAACTTTTTAGATATTTAAAGTCATTACGTGTTTCCCCAAGCCCAATTATCAATGTTATAGTTTTTTTTAAGCCAAGTTTATCGCATATCTCAAACATCCCTTCGATCTCTGAAAGTGGCTTGGATGGGCAGATTTTATCCCGTAATTGCGGTGTAATACATTCCACAGTGCCACAAACGCCCTTGATATAAGGTTTGAACAGTTTCAATTGTTTTTTTGTTAGAATTCCAACGTTAAGCCACTGTTTTTGATTAGTTATTTCATAAACTGTTTTAATTATAAAATACAGTTCATGGTCAGAAAAAGTATCGCATCCACCTGACAAAAACTCAACTTCCCAGCCGCATGCCTTGCATATGATTGCCTCTGCAAAAATTGACGCATGGCTTCGCCGATCTTTTATAGGATCGGGTTTAATGTTGGGTTTTGAAGATAAATAGCAAAACGCGCAGTCTCTTTTGGAACAGTACCAAGATAAAAAGATAGCCCGTTCAAAATGTGTTTTTTTCATGTTAATAAGCCCCTGAAGGGATTTGCACCCTTGATCTCGAGTTGTTCCAGCTACTATAAATCGCAAAGCAAACCATGGTTTTTCCAATCATACGAAACTCGCGCTTTAGCTGGCTAAGCTACAGAGGCACCTTTTCAGATAAACTCCAAATTGATGAAATAATTAATAAAACGTATAAGATATTTTAAATCTATTGGTTGTATTTTAAATGAAAAAATATTTGAGGAAAACATGTATTAGACTTCTCTATGATTGCATGTTAAACCTCGTGGTTTAAATATTCCTAAATTTTAGGAATATAAAAACACACGGAGGTGATGTCATATGACATCAAACAAGCAAACATACATAGGATTGGACATACATAAAAAATTTTTGTATGC
>JBDRFR010000174.1:0-14399 GCA_043818675.1 Nanobdellota archaeon | reverse complement strand
ATCTGAACAACCAGGATCTGCAAGGTCTACTAAACCGTCAGCATCATCATCTTGTCCATTATCACATTGAACACCATTATGTTCATTATTATCCTGATAATCAGCACAACCAGGATCGTTTGGAAAATCAATTGCACCGTCGCCATCATTATCTATCCCATCCTGACAATGTGACAGGGGCAAACTTTCATCATTATCCTGTGCATTAGAACAAGAAAAATCAGAAGGAAAATCTATTGCGCCGTCATTATCATTATCAAACCCGTCATCACACGCTATATCACAACCATTTGGGATACCATCTGAATCAGAATCAACATTATCATCAAAACCTGAACAGATATCACAACCATCAGGAACACTATCTAAATCAGTGTCAACATTATCGTCAAAGCCAGGGCATATGTCAACATTTCCGCATACACCGTCACCGTCAATGTCATCATTTGCATCGTTAGGACAAACATCATTACAATCTGCAGTGCCATCACTATCAGAATCAACATCAGAGACACCGCAGCCACAGACACCAACAGATGTTTTGCCAGGATCAGAAGGACAGCCATCATTACAGTCAGAAGTGCCATCACTATCAGAATCAACATCAGAGACACCGCAACCGCAGACACCAGCAGAAATCTTGGCAGGGTCAGAAGGACAGCCATCAATGCAATCAGCAGTACCATCACTATCAGAATCTAGATCAGAAACGCCACAGCCGCAGACACCAGCAGAAATCTTAAAAGGGTCAGCAGGACAGCCATCAGTACAATCAGCAGTGCCGTCGCTATCAGAATCCAGATCAGAAACGCCACAGCCGCAGACACCAGCAGAAATCTTAAAAGGGTCAGCAGGACAGCCATCAGTACAATCAGCAGTGCCGTCGCTATCAGAATCCAGATCAGAAACACCGCAGCCGCAAACACCAGCAGAAGTTTTGCCAGGATCAGAAGGACAGCCATCAGTACAATCAGCAGTACCATCACTGTCAGAATCAACATCAGAAACACCGCAGCCGCAAACACCAACAGAAATCTTGGCAGGATCAGAAGGACAGCCATCGTTACAATCAGCAGTACCATCTCTATCAGAATCAACATCAGAGACACCGCAGCCGCATACACCAGCAGATGTCTTGGCAGGATCAGAAGGACAGCCATCGTTACAATCAGCAGTACCATCACTATCAGAATCAACATCAGAAACACCGCAGCCGCAAACACCGATAGCTATTTTGGCAGGATCAGAAGGACAGCCATCAGTACAGTCAGAAGTTCCATCACTATCAGAATCAACATCAGACACACCGCAACCGCAAACACCAGCAGAAGTTTTACCAGGATCAGAAGGACAGCCATCGTTACAGTCAGAAGTACCGTCACTATCGGAATCAACATCAGAGACACCGCAGCCGCAAACACCAGCAGAAGTTTTTGCAGGATCTAAAGGACAGCCATCATCTATGTCTTTTACACCATCTCCATCTTCATCATTATAAACAATTATCTGCACAAACTCTGAATCCCAGAATTGAGCATCTGTAACTTTAAAATTCACCCAATATGTACCACTTTGGGAATATGTTGGCTTCCAGGTAAAAACACCGGTATTCTCATTAATACTCGAACCAACAGGCGCAAAATCTGCATAGAACTTCAAGACATTGTTATTAATATCTGAAGCAGTTACTACAAACTGTAACTGTTGATTCTCTACAACCGACTTAGATCCAATATAATTTAGTACAGGAGGATTATTTTCACCTACACAAGAACCCCACACACCCCAGTAATATCCCCAGCCAAGATACCCCCATTTATATTCACAATATCTTATCTGTGAACCTGTATTTTGATACCCGCAGCTCAGGGATTCTGACTCTCCGGGATAACATTCAATATATATGGAACCTGGATCTTCACCGCCGCCATCATCATCGTCGTCGTCATCATCACCTTCTGCACTAGCTGTTGGGATAATAACAGAAAAAATACTGATGATTACTAAAAACAATAAAAAAAGAGTTATACATTTATTCTTTTTTTCCATCTTAGTTTTGATATCTAACATTAACACTTCCAGGTTCAAAAATACCCGGATAACTTCCCCTGCATAAACACCTAACCCAAAAACTATACTGGCTGCGAAGATTATCTGGATGAGTATCTCGAAAAGCATCAGATAATGAAAATGCGCCTTCTTTCCGTAAAAATTTAAATAAGCCATCCATAAAAGCTAATTGTTCAATAGTATAGTCAGCGATTTTTGCTTTTTCGGAAGAAACCTTTAAACCAGCAGAAAATGCAGCAGCATCCCCTCTTAAAGCAGCAAGTAACCCAGTATACTGTTGAAACTTAGCAGCAGGTATATATAATGGATTAAGATCTTTAGATGAAGGATCTCGCCCTCCAAAAGTATCTGGACCATCTTTAGTACTTGAATAAAGCCTGCCTCCAGTTACCACAACAATACCACTATCACTAACTGTATCATTGGCTGCTGCTGGAGGTATAAGATAAGTTTCTAGATTGCTTATTTTCTTATAAGGTAATCCATTTAATTTACGTATGACTTCCTTTAGCTTAGGATCTACTGCCTTTGCACTAACAGAAATTTGTTCCCCTGATAAAAATAATTTAACATATTCATCAATATCATTGACAAGCACCTTCGCTGTAGGATTTCCAGAAAAATTTTCCTGATTTATCAAAGCAACAAGATCAGCATGATCAGGACTTGAAATGCCTGTTGCTGCTTTTAACATATTATAATGTACTGAAGAATTATCTAAAACTAATTGAAAGACTGCATATACAGGATTTCCATTAGCAAGAGCTTGATATTTATCTGAATGTAAAGCAGCATTAGCACCTTCCTGCATACAAGCAATAAAGTGATCTACAAATTTATATCTACCCCAAAAAACCCCCTGTCCTGCTTTTCTAAGCGTTTCTATCTTTTTATCATCATCTGGATGCTTATCATAACCCAGAACAGCTAAAGGAACATCAGCCCTGTTTGCAAAGACGATATTTGCAAGAGCGCCTGGAAGAACCGCAAAACCATTATACCCAGAACCAGTTTGGCTGCCAAAAAAGGATACAACAACATCCAAATCAGGAACCAGACTATTATAAAATTCAGCTACACCGCCTGCAGGAGCAGCGCTGACTTTCAAGAATTTGCTGCCTGACAAACTTGCCATCGCTTGGTTAGGATCAGTATATGTTACACCGCCAATATCAATTTCAGTTACAGAACCTGTTCGAAGACTATTAATCGCTGCAACATATCCATCAATAGTAGCTCTGGAAATTTGCTTTCCGTTTAAAGCGTTAACTGGAGCAAATTTCTGATCAAAAGGAGATCCTTCCCTAAACACCTCATAACCAGCTTTTTGTGCTTGTGCATTACTCTCAGAAAACAACCTTAAAAAAGGAATCGTTGCACCTGCACTGCCTGCAGTTTTCAAAAATTCTCTCCTATTACCTAACCAACCCATAAAATTACCCCCGACATTTCATAAAGGATACAAAAGAACTATTTAAACTTTCTGTTTTTTACCATTATTGGATAGTATATTCAATATATTAACCTAGAGTAGTTACAAAAAAAACTTAACATATTTTTTAAACATATCATAAGAACTAAAAAAAATCTGTCGTTAAACTTAAACTTATATCCAGTTGATTTCCAAAAACTAAAATGCCAATTAAATTCTCAAAGACTCTTTAATCGTATCAGTGAAACAAGTGCATGCTGTGTAAAGTCAATCCGAACATTATATTTCCCAGGGTTTGCTCTATACGCGCCAATAACTTTAGAAGAATCCACAAAATCTTTTGAATTATTAGAATCATACTGCAATGTCTGCATAAACCTAACGCCGTTTTTTATAGACTCTCCATAACTCTCAATTCTGTCCTTATCATCAGTAATCACAGCAAGCTTATAAGCATCAATAAGCCCTTCCAGATAATTTGCTGTGCTTATTCCAGGTAGAGGATCATCACCCTTCCTAAATCCACCCGCATACTCAGGCAGAACATCATCTGGCTGATACTGCCTTGTAATAAGCCAGTCATTTAACTTAAAGACAAAATCCATATAATCTTTGTTTTTAGTCTTTTCATAAAGCATAGCATAAGCAGACGTTGTCCATGGCACAAAAGCTTCAGATTTATGATTATCAAAAGTCATATTAAAAAACCTATAAGCAGAATCAAGAGAGACAAGATACCGGTCATCTGATGTCTGTGAATAAAGAGTTGCAAGAGCAAGCATTGCTTCACCTGGATAAATCTCAGATATCTTATTTGGGCCTGTATGATTAACTGGATAATAAGACCAATAAAAGCCTTCAGGCGACTGCATATATAAGATAAAATCACCAAGCTTATACACCAGATTATATATCTCCGGGTCTTTCGCATGATCATTATATTCTAAAAGTGCAATAATTGCCAAAGCAGATCCGCCCAGCTTGACCTCGCCGTCAAAATCAACTATATATGTTAAGTTATCTGAATAAGCTACCTGATCAGCTAAATAACCCGCTGTTTTTTCAGCAGCCAAAAAATATTTATCTTCATGCAGATAATTATATGCAAGCACCATGCTATACATGGTTCCGGTCTGCCTAAGAATATTATCTTTATCACTGACAGAATCATTTTCAGGATAATACAGATAGGTATAACTGCCATCATCTTTTTGCATATCTATTACCCAGTCTGCAGCATTGATAATCGCACTATCCAAATCAGGATCTATATCAAGCATCTGCCTTTCTTGTATAGTACAGGAACCTGCTATAAGAGCAATTAGTATAATCCAAAATATATTTTGCATAACAAGATAAGAATAAACAAATCTTTAAAAACATATCCTAATTAGATTAAGAAATGATATCAATAATAGGTGCTGGTCCTGCAGGAAGTTATACAGCTTATCTTTTAGCAAAAGCAGGAATGGATGTCCAAATCTTTGAAGAGCACGCAGAAATTGGAGAGCCTGTTCAATGCACTGGCATTGTTACATCATCTATTAAGAACATACTAAAATTAAAAAAAAAATCCATTATAAACGAAGTAAACAAAGTAAAAGTTTATTCTCCGGATAATAATTTTACCGAACTAAAACTTAAAGACAAAAATATAATCTTAGACAGAAAACATTTTGACAACCATATTTCAGATCTTGCAATAAATAACGGCACAAAAATCTTTTTAAACTACAAATTCCTGGATTATAAAGATAATAAAATAAAATTAAAATACAAGAAGGGCGCAACTATTGTAACAAAATCAGACGTTCTAATAGGTGCAGACGGGCCATTAAGTTCTGTTGCCCAATCTGCCAAAATTTATAACAAACAAAGATTGATGTTAGGATTCCAATACCGAATAAAATTAAAAAATGAAAATTGTGTTGAATTTTATCCTTTTCTAAAGAATTTTGCATGGATAGTGCCGGAAAATGATGAAATTGTAAGGTTAGGGGTAGCATGTTATGATAACCTAAAAAAGAACCTTCAAAAATTTTTAAAACTAAAAAGAATTTCCAAAGCTAATATTCTGGAAAAACAAGGTGGATTAATTCCGATCTATGATCCAAAGGCAATTCTTCAAAAACAAAATGTCTATCTGGTCGGAGACGCAGCTACTCAGGTTAAAGCAACAACTGGCGGCGGCATAATCCAGGGACTGATAGCTTCAAAGTGTTTAGCTGACTCAATTATAAACACTAAAAGTTACACAAATCTGCTAAAATCTGTCAATAGAGAACTATGGTTACATTTGAAATTAAGAAATATAATGGACAAATTCAGCGATAAAGATTGGAATTATTTAACAAAAATCTTTAATAATGACAAAAATAGGAATATTATAGAAAGCTTTGACCGTGACCACTTATCAAATTTTATTGTTAAGCTGGCCATTACAGAACCAAGATTATTATCTTTTATTAGATATTTGATATAAGCGTACTAACTATAGTTATTATAGAAAACTTTTTAATATAAATGCTTTTTCCAAGGTTTTGGTGTTTTCATGGAAGATAATGATAAAGAAATAACAATTGATTTTCGTAAAATCAAAAATCTGTTCAAAAAGAAAAAAAAACAGGAAATTGAAAAAATTGAAGAAGAGATAAGAGTTATTAAATCAGACCTAAACCAAAACATTACAAAAGAAAAAACAAAGCTTGAGGCGCTTAAGTCTGATCAGGAAGCAATAATAAAATCTGAACAGACTATTCAAAAAGACCAGCAATTGGCCGAGTCTATTGATAAAGATGAAGAAATTCTCAATAAGGATATAGAAGAAGCTGAAGAAACAATAGAAAAAACTAAAAAAGACATCAAAAAAGACTACCATACAGACACCAAGATAGCAAAAGAAGATATAACTGAAAAGGACGATGTTATAAGACTAAACTTAAAAAATATTAAGGACACTTTCAAATCAGTTGAATGGGCACAATTTTTCAAAAAATACGGTGTTTTATTTTTAATCCTGATTCCGATGTTTTTTAGTGTATATTTCAGGATATATCCTTCATACCTCCCAATCACTGATGAATGGGCAAGATCTTCTGTTCATAATTCCTACCAATCACAAATTAGTTCTCAGATATCTCAACAGTATCCTAATTTGCCGGATGCAAACAAAAATGCTCTTGTCGCAAAAGAGTTTGAAAAAATGCTTGCTGAAAATCAAGCCCAGATTGATGAACAGATAAAGGGTACTTCTGATTATTTTAAAAGCAGGTTCAAAGATGAATCGGGTCAGACATACTTACTGGCAATTGATCCGTATTTGTGGTACGGGCAGGCAAGAAATTACGTAAATTATGGCCATCCCGGCGACATTATGGTAAACGGTTCATCCATTTATTCACTTAGAAACGGCAGGTTTGGTAAGGCTACCGGTGGATTTAAGCTTCACCCGTTAATTGAAGTTATAACTTATAAAATAGTACGAATATTTAACAAAAATTTTACGTTATTAAGGTCAGCATTTCTTTCGCCTGTGCTTATAATCGCCTTATCAATAATCCCAATATTTTTCATTGCCAGACGATTTGGCGGCAATGTAAGCGGCTTATTTGCAGCAATGATCCTTGCGATTAATTCCTCATTATTAAGCCGAACGCCTGCCGGGTTCGCTGACACTGACGCATACAATATCTTAATTCCATTATTTGCAGTCTGGATATTTTTAGAAGCTTTTGAATCACAAACCCTAAAAAAGAAAATAACGCTAACAGTTTTGTCAGGTATAGTTACTAGTATATATCCCCTTATATGGACAGGCTGGAGTTATATCTTTAATTTTATTTTAGGAACCATTGGAATATATCTCGTTTATACCACTATTCGAAACTATACGCTTTTAAAAAAAGGATTCCTTAATTATTTATCTTTTCCCGCAATAAAGGAAACATTGTTAATTTTAGGGGCCTACATTTTGTCTGTAGGAATTTTTGTAACTTGGTTTATTGGAAACACCAGTGAATTTTTTGGTGCATTCACAAGAGTATTCAAATTTATCAAATTAAAAGAAGTTGCAGTAAATACGCTTTGGCCAAACGTTTTGACCACGGTTGCCGAGTTTAATCCGCCGCAATTAAAAGACATTATCAGTCATATGGGCGGTAGAACTTTATTTGCAATAGCAATTATCGGTATAATTTTAACATTAATCAAAAAAAATAAGGCAGGCCGCACCGATGTCAAATATGCTGCTCTTTTAATTATATGGTTTGTCGGTACGGCTTATTCTTTTACAAAAGGCGTGCGGTTTGCAATATTAATGGTGCCTGCTTTTGCAATATCTTTTGGCATTGCAACAGGAGTATCATTTCAGTTTTTTAGCAAAATTATGACAAAAGAGCTTCACCTTAACAAATACTTTTCAAGAATTTTCATTTTGATCTTGATTTCATTGCTGTTAATTTCCCCATTAAAAGCTGCTGATCGAACAGGAAAAAATGAATTGCCAAGCATGTGCGATGCATGGTACGAGAGCTTAACAGCGATAAAAGAGGATTCAGAAGATGCAATAATAACCTCATGGTGGGATTTTGGCCATTGGTTTGTTACAATTGCAGAGCGAAGAGTCACTTTTGATGGCGGTGACCAGCAAAGAAGAATTCATTGGGTAGGTAAAAGTCTGTTAAGCAGCAACGAAGATGAGAATATTGGCATCCTAAAAATGCTCAATTGCGGCCAGGAAAGAGCCTTTGATGTTTTGAATGCCTACATTAAAGACGGTGTAAAATCTATTAAGATACTAAATGAATTATTTACTGTAAACAGATCAGAAGCAAAAAGTATTTTGCTAAGTTACGGATTAAAAGACAATGAAGCTGAAAGTGTTCTAGAATTAACTCATTGTGAAGATCTGATAAAACAGTATTATATTACATCAGAAGACATGATAGGAAAAGCAGGTGTATGGGCGCATTTCGGTTCATGGAATTTCCAAAAAGCAAGAATATGGCAAACTATCAGAGGAAAAAGTTATGATGAAGGAATCAAGATTTTAACCAATGAGTTTAATTTAAGCATCGACAGCGCAGACAGGTACTATTATGAAATTCAGGGTACAAAAGCTGACCAATGGATATCACCATGGCCAGGTTATCGGTCAGGCATAAATGGATGCTCAAAAAGCGGCGATATTCTTCAATGCGGAACAGGCGCAATAATCAATCTTTCATCCATGGATGCAAAATTACCAACTCAAGAAGGTATAAAAAATCCAAGGTCGTTTGTTTATAATACAGATTACGATATTATCGAAAAGAAGTATGATGATAACACTGTACCTATATCTGTTGTTTTGATTAAGGACGGCGACAGTTATAAAACATTATTATCTGACCCAGAACTAGCCGCAAGCATGTTTACAAGGCTGTTCTTTTTTAATGGTATTGGATCAAAACATTATACAATCTTAAGCGACAGAACCACAGTCACAGGTCAAAGGGTTATTGTTTGGAGCGTTGACTGGGAAGAACACGACCCGATTACACTTGTCAAGAAAGAAACGATTACTGAAAACAAAACAAAAGTTACCGAAGAAGAAAATTTAGAGACAAACCTTAAAAAACCTGACAATGATTCGGTTATCGAAAAAGAAATCGAACCAGACCAAATAACAGAAGAGATTAGTGCAAAATCAGGAGACACCGTTGATGTATATTATATTGGTTATCTAGATGACGGTTCAGTTTTCGATTCTTCAATAATTGACTGGACCGCAAAAAATATAACAAAAGACACTGAATTCGCTGAAGATCTGGGCTATAAGCCTCTTACTTTCATGCTTGGTTCCGGACAGGTCATACCGGGTTTTGACAGTGCAATCAATGGTTTATCTATTGGCGAAGAGACAACCGTAAATATTGCCCCTGAAAATGCTTATGGTACTGATCCAGACACACACCCGCTTGGTAATAAAACATTAAATTTTAAAATAAAATTAATAAATATTCAATAAAATGGGTTGTGATGATACATATATTGTAATTCCTGCAAAAAATGAAGGTGGAAAAATAGCAGGGATTATTAACAAGACAAGACAATTCTCAAAAAAGATCATAGTGGTTGACGACGGTAGCGAAGATAACACGTCGATGATTGCAGAAAAAGAAGGAGTAATAGTTCTAAAACATATCATTAATTTAGGTAAAGGCGCTGCTTTAAAGACAGGTTGTGACTACGCTTTAAAAAAGAATGCAAAGATTATCGTAACTATGGACGCCGACGGTCAACATGATCCAAAAGATATAATCAAATTCAAAGAAAAAATTAAACATTATCATATTGTGATTGGTTACAGAAAGCTAAACAAAAATATGCCATTTATATTAAAATACGGCAATTATTTTATCAATACTGTGACAAGATTATTATATAACTTAAACTTACACGATACTCAGTGCGGATTTAGGGCATTTACTGCTGCTGCATATAAAAAGATAAGATGGAAAGCTACTGATTATAGCATGGAATCAGAGATGCTTGCAAATGCTGGAAAATATCATCTACGATATGCGCAAGTCCCAATCGAGACTATATATACTGATAAATATAAAGGGACTACTGTCCTTGATGGCATGAAAATTGTATTCAATATGTTTTTATGGAAAATAAAAAGGTGATATGAATGTTACTTGGTATTCAAATTGTTGGAATTTTGTTTGGGCTTTTCATGCTGTACATTACATTCTTGCATGGAAAACGAAAGGAATTTAATTCAAAGGAAGGGATATTCTGGATATTTGCATGGATAGCATTTACTATTCTGGTAATTTTTCCTAACGCCCTAGACCTTTTTGCGCGAGAGATATTAAGCATAAGCAGAACACTGGATTTTCTAATAATTCTGGGATTCATGTTTCTGATTGGGATTAGCTTTTTTAATTATATAGCTGTAAGAAAGGCTCAGAATCAGATTGAAAAAATTGTAAGAAAGATTGCATTGGATAAAAAGAGATAATTGATTAGTATGAAGATTCTTTTTGTATCAGAGTATTTTCCACCTAAAGTTATGGGTGGTGGCGAGATTAATCTAGAACTTCTGGTACAAAATTTATCTAAAAATGGAATCAAAGTTTATGTCCTTACTTCGCATTTTACAGGTTTAAAAGAATATGAAAAAATATGTGGAGTGCATATTTACCGTAGATTAAAAACAGGAAAAAATGCAGACAGCATAACAGGAAATTTCTTTAGAAGCTATTTTTTCCCAAAAAGCGTAAAAAAGGAGATAATAAAGCTAAAAAAAAAGATTGATTTTGACATCGTGCATTTTATTGGTACATCGATAATTGCCGCAGAGCTCTGTAACAAACTAAAGTTAAAATGTGTTGCAACAATTGAAAGTTACATAACATTATGTCCAAAAGGGAATCTTATTTACAAGGGAGAAAAGATATGCAGTCAGGACTGTAATTTTTGCAAATTTGTTTCCTGTCAACTAAAATCAGAAGAGATCGGCAAGATTAGGAACAGATTTTATTTGAAGTATTGTCCGTTTTTTTTGATTTATATCTATAATCATTATAGGAAGTTAAACAAATCCCTTAAAAAATGCAGTCTTATTTCTATTAGCAGTTTCATCGAAAAAAGACTTGGTTTTGAGAGTAATGTTATCCCTAATATTATTGAAGTGGATAAGTTTTACTATAAGAAACCCAAAAATAAAAAAATCAATATCCTTTATTTAGGTTCGCTTACAAGATATAAAGGCCCTCAAATTCTTTTAAAAGCAGCCAAGGGATTAGACTGTAAGATAAAGCTCTATGGTGATGGAATTTTAAAAAAACATTTGGTGGATATTATTAAGAAATATGACATGGATGCAAAGATATATAGTCAGGTGGATTATAAAAAAGTGCCAAAAATATTTGCTGAATCAGACATTGTGGTTTTTCCATCTATATGGCCTGAGCCGTTTGGAAGAATCGCTGTTGAAGCAATGGCATCCGGAAAGCCTATTATTGCTTCCGATGCAGGTGCAATAAAAGATATAATTAAAGATAGTGGGATAGTAGTTAAAGCAGGGGATGTTAATGATTTAAGAAAAGCCATCAATAGACTAATGAAAAACAAAAAATTACGGTTTGAACTTGGTAAAAAAGGTATGGAATTAGTAAATAAATATTCAAAAGAAAATGTGATAAAAAAATTAATCGAATTCTACAAAATCAAAACTTTATAACTTTCCTAAACAGATTAATATCTTCTTTATTGATTTCTCCTGTTATGAATAACAACAGAAAATATATAATAATAAATGCAAGATAACTAAAAAGCAATAAAATTCCATCATAGTGCCAATAATAGGATATTATGAATACTACTATCGACGCCAGTGTTATCCTAAGTAGCGACTTAAAACTGGTAAGCACTTTAAACTTTTTATACACGTAAATAATAGAAACACACAATACAAGACCAGTTGAGACAAGTGATGCCAAAGCCGCACCTACAATCCCCATTATTGGAACAAAAAAGTAATTTAATACTAGTAATAGAACTGCAAAAAGTAAAATTATCACCATCTCAATTTTAGGTTTACCGCTACCAGTAATAATTGATACAAGGGTAATAAAAATTGACAATAATATGGAGTTTATTACTAATATGTTAAGTACTGGCGCTGCTGAAACATACGTAGCAGTATAAAACAGGGTTATAAGCTCTTTTGATGTTGCAATCATTATAACTACCACGGGCATGCTAAGAAGCAATAAATACCTAAGCGATTTGGAGATATACTTTTTTGTAAGACCAACATTTTTGGCCGCAATAGACATTGATATTGATGGCATCAGGGTTGCAGGTAAAGCAGCAAAGACCATATATGGAATATTTGACAACGTTGATGCCGATGTATAAAGTCCTGCCAATAAATCTTCTCCCGTTAATGATTTTATGAATAAAACGTTAATATTTCTTATCAATGTAAATGCAAGTGCTGATATTGTTACAGGTATAGCAAATTTGAGGAGTTTTTTTGAACTGAAACTTTCTTTGGTTTTCTTAAAATTTTTTTGCCTGCTTACTATACGGTATACCATAAAACAGCCAATAACTATTGATATAAGATAGGCCAATAAAACCCCAAAGATTTTAAGCCCAATCATTAAAAACAGTATTGTAAATCCTACTCTAACAACTGCAGAAATGATTTTCACTACAGCTTGTTTTTTAAAAAGCCGCAGACCATTCATATACCCATTAACATACAATGAAAAAAATGACAACGGAACAACAATCACCCCTAATAAAATTATATATTTTGCAAGCGACAAATCTTTTAAGATTGTGGCTATTGATTTTGCAAATACAATATAAAATAAGGCAAACACTAATGAAAAAATTAATTGTAGGTTAATTGAAATTTTAAACAACTTCACAGCATTTTTTTTGGACTCTGCTAGATATTTTGAAACAGCTCTTGGAAATCCGGTTCCAAGAAAGGATTTGTTAATAAGATACAATGACATCAGCACCCCAAAAACTCCGTACAGTTCAGGACCAAGATATCTAGCCATGGTGATATGTATGACGTAGGCTGATAAAATCACTGCAAATTCTGCCCCCATCATAAAAGCTGTCCCAACACCTAAAGATTTTTTCATTTTCTGCTGTTCCAGTCCATTAGAAAGACACATTCTTATTTAAAAAGATCATTCTTTAAATCTAATTGATGTAATGTGTTCAATTGCACATAAAGCATCCTGACCATATCCAATAGATATAATAAAGTATATACAATAAGTACAATCCTAGGTATATTAAAAACCAGTCCTAAAAATAGCAAATTCAATGGGTTGCTTCTTCTAAAGATTAGATAGATATTTGTCATTTTACTTTTTTTTACTCTTGAACCAAGGTTAAACAATATTTTTAGAATCTTCTTTTTTTTCTCTTCTGGATAATTCTCAGGCCGAACGGCAAGTTTTCTGTAAAGTATTGCAATAGTAGAAGTTACACCCATGTAAAAAAATATCGGATTATTAAAAGCTCTTGCTGTTCCAATACCAAGACATAGAAGAAATATTGGTTGGCCAAAATAGATACCAAGGTCTTCAAGATAGTATCCTTTATAGGTAGATATTTTCTTAATCCTCGCAATCTGCCCATCTACGTAATCAAACAGCGCAGCTATTGTATAAAGACTAATGCCGACTAAATTTAATGAATAAGTCCCAAAAATCAATAAATATGATGCAATTAACTGCAGAATGATCCAAAAAACAGAAATTTGATTGGGAGTTATATTAGTACGTAACAATGGTTTCGTAACATACAACATTAAATAATGCATTGTTTTACTAAGAAGAGAATAATAATCTTTGTTATTTCTCTTCCTTAGTTCTTTCATTGACAGATTCATATGGTCTCACTCTTCTTGCTTTGTTTAAAAAATTTACGCTTTTTGGCATTGACAACTTAAGTGAGGTAAGGCTTGACGTGTTGATAAAACAGATTTAAACAATATCGCTCTAACACATAAAAGTTGACAGCACCCGCTTTTTGGCATTGTCTACTTAAGTGAGTAAGGCTTGCCGGGTATATAAAGCATATTTAAACAATATCGCTCCAACACATAAAAGTTGACAGTACCCGCTTTTTGGCCAAGTTGTTTTATCCCGAAAGTATTTTCATAAGTGATATTATCTATTATTTCCCATTTTTTAAGTTTACTGTCAAACGCTTGCCAACATACCTCCCATCTTAGGGATTGTTTCAAAATAAGTTGCCTAAAATAATAAAGTTTATATAGTAGTTCATTTCTATAATTTGTATGATCAAGAATGAATTAGATAATATGTGGCTGAAAATTTTAGCTAATTCTAATGAACTCCAAAGAAGA
>JBDRFR010000173.1:0-5313 GCA_043818675.1 Nanobdellota archaeon | reverse complement strand
TCTTCTTTGGAGTTCATTAGAATTAGCTAAAATTTTCAGCCACATATTATCTAATTCATTCTTGATCATACAAATTATAGAAATGAACTACTATATAAACTTTATTATTTTAGGCAACTTATTTTGAAACAATCCCTTAGAGGCTTTTTATGATTTTTTACACTTAAAAAAAGCAGCTAACAAAAATCAATTTCGTGTACTTTAACTTTTATATGGTGGAGAGATATTGTTAGAATCTGCTTTATAAACCCAGCAACCCTTGCCTTACTTAAGTTGACAGTGCCAATTTTCGTATGTGCATAGTTGATTTTTTTTGAATTCTTTGAGGGTGCGTGTAGTAGGAATCGGTAAGTTATAATTGGATTTATAAACATCGACTAATTAAATATGTGAATGTTACAATTCTCCACCTCGCAACCGATTTTAATTACACGCACCCATTCTTTGATTATATTCGGAAAGTTTATAAAGGGACATTAGTTTCTGTTCTTAACCAGCCCGAGTTCAAAAGGAGCGATTTTAGGGTTATCCTAAATTCTGAACTCTATACCATATGGGTGAATACATGGCAGAAAACAAACAAGAATTGGCACACATTTTAAGAATTGCAAACTCAGATATAGTGGGAACAAAACAACTTTACATAGGTCTTCGGAAAATTAAAGGTATAAGTTTTATGTTTTCAAATTTAATCTGTACGGTTTCTGGGATAGACCCTACAAAAAAAATTGGTTATTTAAACGCTAAAGAAATTGAAAAAATAGAAAGTATTCTTAATGATCCATTAAAATTTGGCGTTCCTGTTTGGATGTTAAATCGGCGTAAAGATTATGAAACTGGTGATATGAAGCATATAATCTCTTCGGATTTAACATTTGTTCAACAAAACGATATTAAGGTGCAAAGGAAAATTAAAAGTTATAAAGGTATTCGACATTCTTCTGGTTTACCGGTCAGGGGTCAAAGAACTAAATCCAATTTTAGAAAAAATAAAGGTAAAGTTCATCTAGGAGTTAGGAAAAAAGCAGGCTCTAAGGCAGGCAGAGTGTAAAAAATGGGAGATCCAAGAAAACGAAGGAAACAGTATACAACGCCGGCAGATCCATGGCAAAAAGAAAGAATTGATGAAGAGAAAGTATTGTTAAAAGAGCATGGGCTAAAAAATAAGAAAGAATTATGGAGAGAAGACGCCTTGTCTCGAAATTTCAAATATCAGGCAAAACGGCTTATTAGCTTGTCTTCCAATCAATCACAGGTTGAAGGAAATCAGTTATTAAAAAAACTAAATCTGCTGGGTTTGCTGGAAAAAAATGCAAAACTTGAAGATGTTTTGAGTATTAATGTGAAAAATGTTTTGGAAAGGCGATTACAAACAGTCATTTTTAGAAAAAAAATTGCAAAGACTATTAATCAAGCAAGACAGTTTATTACTCATAGGCATATTGCAATTGGCGATAAAATAGTAGCAGTGCCATCCTATCTTGTAAAAATTGATGAAGAAAGCGCTGTAAATTTTCGGCCATCCTCATCATTGTTTAGCGAAGATCATCCTGAGAGAAAAATAGAAGAAAAAAAATTAGTATCAAAGTCAAAAAAGAGTAAGAAAGACGATAAAAAGGCGGACACCACGTCCGATAAAAAAGCTGACACCAAGACCAATAAGAAAGCTGACACTAAGGTCGATAAGAAAGCTGACACTAAGGCCGATAAGAAACCTGACAGCAAAGCCGACAAAAAAGCTAACACCCAAGCCGATAAGAAGGCTGCTGATACTAAAGCTGACAAGAAAGCTGATGACACCCATACCGACAAAAAAGCTGATGATACTCCTACCAACAAGACGGTTGATAACAATAATAAAAACAAAGAGGATAGGAAAGAATGAAAAAAGATAACACCAGATGGGGGGTTGCGCATATTTATGCTTCTTATAATAATACGATTATTCATATAACTGATATTACTGGAACAGAAACTATAGCACAAGTTTCAGGTGGAATGGTTGTGAAATCAGACAGAATGGAAAGTAGTCCGACAGCAGCGATGATGGCTGCCAAAAAAGCAGCGGAAACAGCAATTGACAAAAATATTAATGGTATTCACGTTAAAATTAAAGCCCCAGGAGGGCACAATGGTCCTTCAACACCAGGTCCAGGTGCGCAAGCAGCAGTGCGTGCTTTATCAAGAATGGGCTTACGAATAGGTTTGATTGAAGATGTTACTCCTGTACCTCACGATGGTTGCAGAAAAAAGGGTGGCAGAAGAGGTAGGCGGGTGTAAAAATGAGAGGCGATTTTTAATGGAAATAAGGCAGCTTGAAAATAAAAAAGAAGAAAACAAGCTTTCATTTATTATTAAGGATACGACACCAGCTTATGCTAATAGTCTTCGAAGGTTTATGCTTGAAGAAGTGCCAGTAATGGCAATTGAAGACATAGAGTTTAGGAAAAACAGTTCAATATTATATGATGAAATTATTGGTCATAGGTTGGGATTAATACCTTTAACCACAGACCTTAAATCCTATAATCTTCCAGAAAACTGTAAGTGTGAAGGTAAAGGATGTGCAAGGTGCCAGTTAAGCTTAACTTTAAAAACCAAAGAAGCTGGTATTGTGTATGCTTCACAGATTAAAAGCAAAGATCCAGCTATTGTACCTGTCTTTCCAAAAATGCCAATTGTAAAGCTACTAAAAGGCCAAAGTCTAGAACTTGAAGCCAAGGCTTGTTTAGGCCAGGGAAAAGTTCACACTAAATGGTCGCCAGGTTTAATTTATTATAAGCAAAGACCAATCATAGAAATTAATGACAGTAAAATAAAAGATCCTGGAAAAGTTGTTGAGATGTGTCCAAAAAATGTTTTTGAGATAAAAAATGATAAGTTAGTGGTTGTAAAAGATAGTATACTGGACTGTCATTTATGTGAAGCATGTTCAGATCTAGTTGGAAAAGATGCTATTAAAGTTAGCCCTTCTAATGATTTCATTTTTTACGTTGAATCATGGGGCCAGCTTAACTGTAAACAGCTTGTACTAGAAGCTATAAAGCTTTTTAATGAGCAATTAGGTGAATTCGTTTCAAAAATTAAAGAGTTAAAATAATTGCGAGGGTGCCGGAGTGGCCAAACGGGCAATATTCTCTGCCTAGGGTTGAGGTAGCTAAGCTTCAAACGCCTTGTGGCTTAGTGCCTGCGCGAGTTCGAAACTCGTCCCTCGCATAATAAAAGATGAAATATAAAAAATTAAATGTTGGAAGTGGAAGACATTATGCAAAAGGATATCTGAATATAGATATTGATCCAAACACCAAACATGATATGATTTGTGATATTACTAAAACATCTTTTAAGGATAATACTTTTGACGAGGTGCGGTGTATTAATGTTTTTGAACATTTATATAATTATATGGATGCCTTGAAAGAAATCTGGAGAATATTGGTGATGGGCGGTGTTTTAAAATTTCGGGTTCCTATGGCTATGACTGTTAGCCAGTATGCAGTAATAGACCATGTTTCAGAATTTGTTCCGCAGGCCTTTATTAAACAGCATAAAAGGTATGGATATGCATTCAAACCAAAAGTATGGACAACTCCTGCTTTGATATATAAGAATAAATTTATGAAATTTCATTTTCGATGGATGTACTTTAATATTATTTTCCCTATCTTTACAGGTATTGAAGGCGAACTTACAAAAGTACCCATGGCAAGTATACCTGACTAACACGATGAGACGAACAGGACCAACCAACACAGGATTAGTGAATCTGATTAACGAATTAAAAAAGGCTTCACTGGATCAAAATGTAAATATTTGGAAACGGATAGCAATTGACCTTGAAAGACCTACAAGAAAAAGGAGAATTGTCAATCTTTCAAAAATTAATAAGGTCACTTCAGAAAACGAGACGATTGTGGTTCCAGGTAAAGTTCTTGGAACAGGCATCCTTGACCATAAAGTTACTATTTCAGCTTTTCAGTTTTCAACAGGCGCACTTGAAAAAATTAATAAGCTTGGCGCAAAAGTTATCCCTTTAGATGAACTAATTAAAGAAAGTCCAAAAGGGAAAAAAATTAGGATAATAGGTTAAAAATGATAATTGACGGAACAAATTTAATAATAGGGCGTTTGGGAACCTATGTGGCAAAAAAAGCATTATTAGGTGAGGAAATATTCATTTTAAATTCTGAAAACGTCGTAATAACCGGAAAAAAAGATATGGTAATCAAAAAGTATTTGAAAGTCCAAGAAAGAGGCACGCATAAAGGTCCTTTTTTACCTAAACTTCCAAATCGTTTTGTAAGGCGCTCAATTCGTGGTATGCTTCCGTACAAACGTGAACGGGGTAAAGCAGCATATAAGCGTATAAAATGTTATATGGGGGTTCCAGAAGAGTTCCAGGAGAAAAAAATGGAACGAATAAAAAGCGCAGACGTATCTAAACTGCCAAATCTACATTTTATAACTGTAAAAAATATTTGTAAAAGACTAGGTGCTAAAATTGAGTAAAATAATACAAACATCAGGCAAAAGAAAAGGGGCAATAGCAAGAGCTACCCTAAAACAAGGGAAAGGAACCATTAGAATTAATAATACAATGATCGATTTTTATCAACCGCAATTGTATAG
Source organism: Nanobdellota archaeon (assembly GCA_043818675.1). Taxonomy (GTDB): domain Archaea; phylum Nanobdellota; class Nanobdellia; order Woesearchaeales; family DATDXC01; genus JBDRFR01. Next base: position 684 of record JBDRFR010000173.1, on the reverse strand, counting down.
GCTTAAACTTAGAGAACCGCTGCTTCTTGCAGGCAATTTGATTAATGATATTAATATTAATATTAACGTTGTTGGTGGAGGTATTGCAAGCCAGGCAGACGCTGTGCGGCTGGCAATTGCTAAAGCTATCTTAGAATATTCAAAAAACGATAAACTAAAAGATGTATTTTTGAAGTATGATCGTACCTTGCTTGTTGCCGATGTCAGACGAAAAGAAACGCATAAGCCTAATAGGCACGGTAAAGCAAGAGCGAAAGTTGCGAAAAGTTACAGGTGATTGATATGATAATACCGATAAGATGTTTTTCATGTGGTAAGCCAGTTGGCCAGTTATGGGAGCAGTTTAAGGAAAGAGTTGAAAAAGGTGAAGATCGTAAAACTGTGATGGATAATCTGGGCTTAGAGAGGTATTGTTGTCGGGCACTTTTTTTAGGGCATGTGGATTTGGCTGACAAGGCAGCACAGTTTAAGAAGTTTTGATATTATCAGCATCGACCATCTGTAAAGCTTCTATTGTTTTTTAAATTAGTACATCATCATTATTCTAAGGGATTGTTTCAAAATAAGTTGCCTAAAATAATAAAGTTTATATAGTAGTTCATTTCTATAATTTGTATGATCAAGAATGAATTAGATAATATGTGGCTGAAAATTTTAGCTAATTCTAATGAACTCCAAAGAAGA
>JBDRFR010000172.1:0-3155 GCA_043818675.1 Nanobdellota archaeon | reverse complement strand
ATTATTGTTACCTTAAATCCAAATATTATAGCAAGTATCATTGAAGCTGCACTTCCTACTACAGTTGCAACACCATTTATTCCCCACATCCATGGGATAAGATGCGGATTTGCTTTGTTTATAATTTTTATGCCTAAGGGAAAGGGCATTCCCATCATAATAGATGGAAAAGCAAGAATAGCTATTGAAATGATTGCCTTTACAGCCAGGTCAAGATGTACATATCTGAATACATAGTCTATTAAAAACACAAAAAGCGCCATAAACACGCTTAATGATAGAATAATTGCTCTCATTCTTTTAACTGCACCTTCTGCTGTAACTTTTTGCGTGAACAGGCTTCCAATTCCACTGAACACAAGCACTGACGCTAATACAAGCGCAAGAGAAGTGGATGGATTTGCTAAGAATAATGTAAACTTTTGAATAAAAACAAGCTCAAAAATAATAAATCCAATGCCTAATGATGAAAAATAAAGCAAAAAGCAAAGAGCTTTTTTTGCTGTATGCCTATGCTTTACAAGCGGCAATGAAAACATTGCTATGTACACTATAAATGCTGCCAGCAGCAACACAAACAGATTTGATAATGATATAAAAGTTTCATTTTTTTTGTTCTCGAGTTCTGAATATTCTGTGGTTCCCTGCAAAATGTTTTTAATTGTATCTCTGTTCCAGTAAAACGGCCTGTCATCTGTTATGCTAATAACCTTATCAGAGATTTTAATATCTTCTTCTGTCAGAAATTTTGCCTCAAAATTTAAGTTTGATGCTTTTGCTACAATTTTGTTTTTTTCTTTTTTAGTAAACGGCTCGTTCTTAACGAGCACGCTGGAACGCTTATCAGTGCCAATTACCATAATGATATGGTCTGCAGGATTTAACCCCTTATCCAGGAAACGCTTGATCATTGTATCTGTATATCGTTGTGTAAACCAAGTCAAATCAGAAAGAAATAGAATACCATCTTGATTTAAGTGTGATAAGTACAATTCAAAGGCTTCTTTTGTAAACAGGTAATTCTCTGAAAATGCATAGGGCTTTAGTCCTAAACCACCATACCGTTTTATTGATGAGATGTAGATCAGGTCATATTTTTGCTTAGTGGCTGCAACAAAGCTTCTTGCTTCGTGAACATGCACCTCAACATTAGGTAAATCATAAACATTATTCTCAGCATCTAATTTATGAGACATGCCCACAATAAGGGGATTAATCTCTACAGCTGTAACTTTGCCAGTACCTGCAATGACTGATTTTGTGGTGTCTATCCCCAATCCGGAACCAAGCACTAACGCCTGACTGTAATTATTTATATGATAAGGGAAATATGTCAAGCTTCTCTTCAGAAAATTAAAGTTGCTTAAGTCATCTGTTTTTCCCATATCAGTAGCGCCTATGCAGTCTATAACTGATGAGAATATCTCCACTGCTCCTTGATTTTTAGGATTAAACTTAGGGTTAAAAACAGATTCTTCTCCCTTAAACAAATTTAGTATGCTTGTCTTATAAGTGTCTACCTGAGAATATGCATTTGATTCTGAAGCAAGCGATATTGTGTTTAGTCCAATTAAGGGTGTAACATTATCACAAGCGATTTTTACCAATGGCGGTAAAAAATTGAATGCAAGCAGTGCAAGAATGATAATTATTGCTGCTGCCACAATTACTTTTTTACCCGGATTATTGTATGCAATTTGGGAAACTATTGCAGACATGCCAATTAAAAACATAAATGCAATTGTTGTTTCTGTTCCTACGGCATTAAATAATGCCAGTGCTCCAATAGCTCCGGCAGCAGAGCCAGCTAATGTTATAAAGTATAATTTTGAAACATTTTCAGAATAATACCTGAAGACTAAAGAGATATAAATCCCAGCTGCAACATAGAACAAAAAGGCCAGGATAAAGAATAGTATTTTCACAAAAATTTCTACATACATTATTCTGTAGGGCAATACTAAAAATGGCAGGAGAATAAGAATCGCATACGCAATCACGCTCATCAAAAATGCAGCCGCAACTTTCTGCTGAGCCAGTTTATTAAAAAAGAAATACACTATCATGCCGCCAATGCCTATACCAAGAATAGCTAATGACAATATAATAAACTGAAAATTGTTTCCAAATGCTATTTTTGTGGCTCTAGTGGTTATAATTTCAAACATTAGCAGAGACATAGAAATAATAAAGAGGGATATGTACAGCAAACTGTTTTTATTCTGAATCATCTTGCTTCAGTATTTTTGTTATAATCTTTATTGAAATAAGCCTGCAGGTTAGGTCCTGTGTCTGGATAAATATTGATTAATTCATTGGGATCCACGCTTATATTATAAAGCTCATATGAGTCAATAACAAGTGTATTATTAGGGCCATATAACTTCTCGTTGATGAACTTATAATCTTTTGACCTTACTGCCCGTATAATACTGGACATATTAAACAGTATATTATTTTTAGGGGGTATAAATTTTGAGCCGGCAAACACTAAATCATTCACTTCTTTATTTTCCATAATAAGAGGCACTAAACTTTTTCCTTGAAAGTCTTTTTCCTGAGGGATACCCAAAAAATCCAGAAGTGTAGGAGCAACATCAATCAATTGGACAAGACCATCCATTTTGTTTGGTTTTAATGTAGGATGTTTAATCAGCAAAGGAACATGAAGCACTTCATCATAAAAAGTCCCTCTTAATGGTCCTCCTCGCATGAATCTTCCATGCTCCCCAAACAAATCCCCATGTTCTGAGAATAAAATAATTATAGTGTCCTTTTCCAGGCCTAAATCTGTAATTTCATCAAAAAACTGGTTAATCATATTATCCGCAAGCTGTATTTCTCCGTCATAAAGCGCAATCATATGGTAAATATCCTGCTCATTTATCCTGGCAGAGCCATAGTTATTATCTTCTAAGTAAGATGTCTTTACATTATAATAAGTATTATTTTTGATCACTATTGGATCTACTTTTTCAAATGTCCAAAGGCAATCAGAGAAGTTTGTATTGCCTTTATAGTTCTGGTCAAAAACATTATTTTCAGTCGGAAAGGTGAACGGGCAATGCGTATCAAAACCCTGGAAAAAAAGCAGGAATTTTTCATCCTTATGCTCTCTCAGCCACTTAGTTGCATTCTGCAGATTATCCTCAAAA
>JBDRFR010000171.1:0-31727 GCA_043818675.1 Nanobdellota archaeon | reverse complement strand
AATATGTTAGATCGGCAAAGAAAAATAACATGATTGAAGAAGCAAGAAGAAAGTTTGTACTTTATGAGAGGATGATGGCTTATGCAGAAGCCTAATTATTAACTAGGTGGAAATTTATGGAATAGTTATGCAACAGAGTAGATCAATCAAAACCTTTATAAAGAGGCTAAGATTTCTTCTAGATACGTTATTGAGATAACGGTTCTAATGCCGTAAGGCATAATGGAGTTAAAAAAATGGCTACAATATATGATGTTGATGCAAGCGAATTGATTGAAAAGCTTGCTGAAGAATTAAAAAACACCGAACATATCAAAAAACTTGATTGGACAGACTTTGTAAAGACTGGTATGCATAAAGAGAGGCCGCCCACTGATAAAGACTGGTGGTTCAAAAGAGCCGCATCTATCTTAAGGTTTGTCATTATTCGCGGTCCTATAGGTGTTAACAAGTTAAGAGTGAAGTATGGGGGCAAAAAAAACCGTGGCGTTGCTGCTGAACATTTCTATAAAGCTTCTGGCAATATCATCAGAAAAATTTTACAGCAGCTTGAAAAGGCAGAACTTATTAAAAAAAGCAGCGTTAATAATCATAAAGGAAGAGTTATAACTCCAAAGGGCATTTCTTTTGTTAATAAAGTTGTAAAGGTTATTGCTAAAGTTAACAAAAAGCCAGGAATCATCGAGGAGATTAAGAAAACTGCAAAAAAAGATGTACAGGTTAAAGAAACAAAAGCAGATGTATTGCCAGAGAAAAAAGATGTCATAAAAATTGACAGTGAAGAAGAATCTGATCAAAAGGAACCATCTACAAAAGAATCAAAAATAAAAAAGCAGCCTTTTAAAAAAGAAATCCAAAAAAAAGATAGTAAAACAGTTAAAGAAGTTTCAGATAAAAAGGAAGTTACGGAAAAGAACATTAAAGCAGTTAAAGAAGACTTAGATAAAAAAGAAGTTCAGGAAAAAGAGAGTAAAGCTGTTATAGAAGTTACAGATAAAAAGGAACTGACTAAAAAGGAAGTTACAGGAAAAGAGACTAAGGCAGAAGAAAATGTCTCCGATGAAAAGAAAGAAGACACTGGAAAAGATGTGTCGAAGGTATCAGAAGATGATAAAGAACTTGGAAAACAGGTTGAACCTAAATCAGATAATGTTTAAAAATGGACGAGCTTGAAGCATTAAAACAAAGAAGAATTGCAGAACTTCAACAACAAGGCATGCAACAACAAGAGCAAGCCCAATTACAGGATCAAATTGATCAGTTGGAGAATATTGTTAAACAGGTATTAACAAAAGACGCATTGTCGCGTTTAGGAAATATAAAAGCGGCTCACCCGGAAAAAGCAATACAGCTGCTGGTTGTTTTAGCGCAATATATTCAACAAAATCAGTTATCACAAATAAATGATGTTCAATTAAAGGAAATAATAAGACAGATAACACCAAAGAAAAAGGAATTCAAGATAAATAAGGTATAAATATGGCACGATTTAAACATCCAAGCAAAAAGCAACGGCTTGCAAAGCTAAATTCCCAAACACGCTGGGCGCCATTTTGGACAGTGTTCAAAAAGTATGGTAAAGGCAGAAAGGTCCATCCTGGCAGGCATACTTCAGTTAAAAGAAGCTGGAGAAGGACTAAAACTAAAGCATAAAAATGGTCAAAGAAAAAAAGAAAAAAGATGTATTGGAAAGAACGTATAATGTTCCACTTAGAAAAGAGTATAGGAAGGCGCCAAACTGGAACAGAACACCACGAGCTGTTAAGGCGCTGCGTGAATTTATAATCAAACATATGAAAGGAACTGATGTTAAAATAGGTAAATATGCAAATGATTTGCTTTGGAAAGACGGAATTAAGAAGCCGCCTCATCATATAAAAGTTAACGCTGTTAAAGATAATGAGGGTTTAGTTAAAGTTGAGCTATTTGGCGCTCCGGTGGAGGTTAAAGTAGAAAAGAAAGAAACAGCTGGAAAAAAAGAGGAAAAAACAGGATCGGTGCCAATTGATATTAAGGCTACAGTTAAAAAGGATGTTGTCGAAGAACCAGCTAAAGACTCAATAGTGCCAAAATCTGATGCAAAGATTGAAGAGATTCTGGATGAGAAAAAAAAGTCTGTAGCCGATGCTAAAAATCCACCTAATCACAAAGCTAGAAGGGATATCAAAACAAAAATTCAAAAGAATAATTCTGGCAAAAAATAATTTTTCTACGAAATTTACACACTCTTTTGCTTTAATATAAAATATTGTACAATTAACTACACATTTAATCCTATCTGTTATTGTTTTAATTTTTCTACGAAACTTCAACGACAAAATTTGTTTTGGCAACAGCAGTATCATCAAACCATTCTGTTGCTTTAATATAAAATATTGCAGAATTACCAACATTTAATCCGTTCTGAGGTTGACATTTTATTTTTGGCTTAATTTCAGGAGGGGACATACTTGAGTCCACTCCGGGTATAATTTTACATTTAATGTACTTACCCGCAACTGTATTTGATACCCACATTCCTGTCCACATATACGTAATGTCATCTGCTGAAATGAGATATAAATAGTCATATGCTCCAACAGGCAAGCCATCCGCAGTAACAAAATCTGCGATATATCCGTTCAGTATATCAGCATTATAAGCATTTTTTTCCACATACTTATTACCCGGTGGAATATTAAACATTACTCCTTGTGCAGGTGGTGGTGCTGGGGATGCACATATACTATTTTGACAGGTATTTAACCCATTCGAGGGATCGCAGGCCTGTCCATCGCAATCTAGATCAGCGCAATCCACTGGCCCATCGCAGTCATTATCGTCATTATCCATGCAAGATGTTTCTAAAGTATCGCAAATACTTTGGCATGTTTCACCTGATGGCTCTTGACCCTCAGGACAGCCGCAAAGTGAGCTTTTTTCTTCAGCCTCTCCATCCCAGCACCTTAATGGTTTCTGATCCAAACAATCTTTATGTTTTACAATATCACCATCAACATCACAGCATTCATAAACTAATGGAAGACCTGTAGTATCTGATGTCCCAATATGGGTATGATCTGGACATTCTGGATTTTCAGAGCATTCAGTGAATTTACCAATATAAGAACACCTGCACCTTTTCAATCCATGGGTACAAGAATTAAAATCATTAGAATATACCCATCCTTCTGCTCCAAGTTCACTACTGCAGACTTCATTGCTACATGAAGCAACACAATTTGTAAAGACCCAACCACCAGGGCCGTCACTTTGACAAAATGCTGTTGAACCTGCAACAGTAGGTAGCTCTGATTGTATTGTTAATTGGCAAACACCTGACAAGCATTTTTTGAGAGGAACATTAGGGTCACAACGTTTACCCTCACAGTCAACTGGCTCCTGCTCGCAATCGATCAGTCCATCGCAATCATTGTCCAGATTATCATAACATTGAAGTTCGCATAACCCGCCATCGCAACTAATTTCTGTCCCACCGCAATCACTGTCTAGATTAGTATAGCAGCCATCGCAATCCATATCAGACGGAGTTGCAGCTGTGCAATCTTCGGTGTGTGTAACCAATACACTGTCCACAACAGTACAATCACAATAGGTATTTGGATTAGACGGATACATATATTTATTTTCGTGGCAATTATATTCACAAGTATTATCATAACCATCTGCATCATCGTCTAATCCAGTATGCATACATAATAGTTCACCTGTATTTTCGTCTCTGGGACATATTTTTGTGCAACTATCCAAATTACAGGTTGAACCGGCTACATTATCATCGCAATCATAAAGTTTCCCATTTTCAAAACATCCGTCGCAGTCAAGAATTGTGGTAGAATCACACTGAGCATTGCATTCTCCTTCAACACACTCGTAGCTTTCTGTAATAGCGGTATCGCTTGAAACACAAACACCATCTTTATCTGTTGGCACCACACTCCCTTGTATATGTTGATTATTAGCGTTACATTCAGGAATCCATCTACAATCAGTTGGGTCACAATCAGCTTCTATGTCTGCATCACCACAATCCTCCGTCACTACTGGGTTGCCGGCTGTGACAGTAAAACTATCCATAACACCTTCTTCATCATTTGAAACTTTAATATAAAACTTTGCAGCCTCACCAGCGCAGCCTGAATCAGCGTTACATATAATCTTATTATCAATATTAATCTCACAGACCACTGATGATGTTCCGTCATTACATGTAACAGAGGCTGTTTGCGGTTGTGTATCGTCAAATACTGCTACAGAACGAATTTCATAAGAGAACGTATCTAGAGGAATATCTCCCATTAAAAAATCGACTATCTTTTTCTCAGTTCCTGTAACATCTTGAAGACTCCCTATTGGGTTTGCAACAATTTCATTTGGTAAATTTAATGTCCAGTAATTATCAAGTAACTCTTCAGGAGTATCCACGGGTAAACCCTCACTTTCAAGCGTTACCCCTATACCAACGCTTTTCAGCACCTCTCCACAGTATTCCATCATTTCAATATTATTAAGCGTATACCCAATCACTGTCTCATCAGTAATTTCGCTAAAATGCCACATGATCAACGGGTCACCAATAACTCTGTAATAATCAAACTCACCAGTCACACTTTCCAGATAATTTGTTAGATCTTCGCCTTCAGGTAATAGCTCTTTTGGTATTGATTCAATCAGTTTATAATGTTTTACACTGCCTTCAGGCTTTACAACAATTTCCACGACTGTTTTACCAGGATTTCTGCCGCAATTACACCTTCGTGCTATCCTTACAGTCTGATTAGTTGCAATGAATCTATCAACTTCATCATCAACAGTGCCTTGTGGAAATCCACCCACTCCACCTTCTGCCGCTTTAGTCATAGCATCACCAAGAATCTCCCTTGCTTGATCTTCATCAAGAGTTGTAACTTCAAACGTGCAGTCTTTCCCGCAATCTGTATTAATAACATCAGTTGAGAATCCCTGACCACCTAAAAATAATCCTAGTTTTCCGGATGAAGTATCAGAACAGACAAAATACGGTTTTTCAAGCTGTATTTTCCCTGCGTAAAACGACTTGTAAATTTTACCATTTTTAACCAAAAACACATTTCTTTCGACATTTGACCTGATATATTCACCTACTAATGGAAACTCGTACAACGAGCGCATAAAAGGTTCCATATCTTTTTCCAGGTCGGCAAAATAGATTGTATCAACACCGCACGGAACAGAAAACTCTTTTTCTACAACACTTCCTATCTCCCCGTACATGCCTTCAACCGCTTTCTTAAGTTTTTGTTCAAAAATGACCTCTTCGGTGTTGCATGAAGAATCTTGTATTTTATTTATACTGTTAAGCCCAAAAATAATGATCATAATTACAACAAATGCTATCAAGAAGTATTTAAATAGGTCACTATACATCTGCCCTCTTTTTTTCATAATATAACATTTAAAATTACATGTATAAAAATCTTTCTTTTGTTAGAGTCAGATTATATATGTTTTTTGATGTTCGGCCATATTTTGTTTTTACAAATACTATGTCTCTTACGTTAACTAACAATACCAGCATAAACAGCTAAAGCCTAAAAATTTTACTGGAGATTATTATTACCTATTTAAAAATCATATAGAACTATCAACCAACAAAGCTTTATAGAAACAAATAAATAGAAGTAAGACAAATATAAAATAAAAATGAGTGATAGGCATATAAGTCTTAGTGAGATATTTATCCTAATTTTTCTGATTATTATTAATTTTCTTGATTTTTTTGAAGTGTTGCCAGGAGATGTTGATTTTGCCAAAAAATTATTATCATGGTTTTTGCTTGCATATTTATTATACAGGATAAGTTTGACAGAATTATTTTTTGGCACAAGAAATAAGATTATTGATTTTTTGCTGATTGTTAGTTATTTTCTGTTGATTACAAAAAACTTAGTAGGATACGCCCATGTGTCTGTCGAAGAAGCTAACTTTCTTGCGCCGATCTACCATTTTTTAATTCATAATAATATCATGGTGGAGATAACATCATTTTACATTGGCGGCATTGGTTTAATTCTCTTATCTTTTGTAATGACGTTTTTAATGGAAGTCAAATCGCCAAGTTTAATGGATGTTATCCACGAACAGGGTTACCCTCAAAGTTTTAGTAAAATGATTGAGAGATTCATTGCCACATTCTTTGTTTTAACCTTTTTTTTCATAGTGGTTTTTAATCTGGTAATGGAATGGCTTGCTATAGCTGTTGACGCATCGCTTCTTGTTGTTGCATTCTTTTTTTATATGTTTACTTTGTTTCGCACCCATTTTCGAAACCTTCACCCAGAATCCTTTCTTTATAAAGTTGGAGATGTTGGTGAGGAGTTCTATGAGAAGTTTATTGGCTTATTTCATTCAAGGCAAAGAATATTTCTTGGAATTTCAGGTTTATTAGTGCTTCATCTGCTAACGGATGTTGCAAACTTCATTTTTCCATATATCTTCGGTTTTCATGATATATTATATTTCGGCCAATTAGGCAGCAGCACGCATAATCCATTATTTAAGCTATTCTTGATAGACGCATCTGTTGCGACAAGCTTGATTAGCAAGATGTATACTAGCTGGGTTTATATATTTAACATTTTTGCTATGCTGTTTTTACTGATCCTGCCAGCTTACATATGGTATAAATTATATCATAGGTCAGGCTTTTTTGTAAGTAGCAGGAAACTTTCAATATTTTTTATTTCTGTTATGATATTTATTTTAGCGCCTGTTTTTAAGCTTATTGAGATGAAGGTTAAGGGGTTGACAGGCGTTGACATAATCACCATAAACCTTGATCCAAACCTAAATTTGGCCCTTATTGTGCTTTCTACTATACTTTTTGGCATATTTATTTATTTTTTAAGCCATAACCATTTTATAAAAGAGAAGATTATGGGTCTTGGAATTGTACTGATAGACATTTTTTTTGCTATCTACATTTTTTTGTTCTTTAAAAGTACTTCTGTATATTATTTGAACACAATTAAGCTTCTCTTACAGCGAAATGAATATTTCGTTACGTTCTACTTCATAGTATTTTTCATAATTACTACACTATTTTATATTATAGGGTTTCTTATTTTTTTATCCGAAACCAAAAAAGAGTTCAGATATATCCAATAATACCACAAAATAATCACTGTTGCTTGAGGAAAAAAACCGAAACATTTATATATTAGGACCCTATTTTCTTTATAAACTTTATTGTAAATTAATGGGGGTGTACTGTAATTATTTTTATTTTGGTGATAGAAAATGTCAGAAATGGTTAAAAAATGCCCTGAATGCGGCGGTATCAATCTTTCTTGGAATAAAGAAAAAGGAGAGATCACTTGTAAAGATTGCGGTCTTGTTATTGAAGATAAAATGGTGGATTTTACGCAGGAATGGCGTGAATTTGACTCTGACCAAGGCCAGGCACGGCGAAGATCCGGCGCTCCTATGACTTATACCCAGTTTGACCAGGGCCTTGGTACAGAAATTGGACAAAAAGCTGACCTTTTCGGGCTTAAGGGCAAAGATAGAAGTAAGTTTTTTAGGCTAAGAAAATGGCAGTATAGAATTTCTACAGCTATTGAACGCAACTTAAAGCTTGCTTTAGCAGAATTAAAGAGAGTATCCTCATATTTAAAGCTTCCAAAATCTGTTGAAGAAGAAGCTGCCAGGATTTATACACTTGCTGTTCAGCGTGGTTTGGTGCGTGGAAGAAGCATGGAATCTGTTGTTGCAGGTGCTGTGTACGCAGCTTGCAGGCGCCACGACGTTCCCCGGACACTTGATGAATTATCAGAAGCGTCAGGTATTGAAAAAAAAGAGATAGGAAGAACTTATAGATTTGTAACTAGGGAGTTAGGCATCAATATTTTGCCATCCAATCCTGCTGATTATATTGCACGATTTGCATCAGCTTTAAAACTTTCAGCTGAAACTCAAAGTAAAAGTATAGAAATACTAGAAAATGCCCAGAAAAAAGAATTAACCTCTGGTAGAGGGCCAACAGGGATTGCAGCAGCAGCACTCTACGTTGCAGCTTTGATGCACGGTGAAAAACGAACTCAGCGAGAAGTGGCAGATGTTGCAGGAGTTACCGAAGTTACGATTAGAAACAGATATAAAGAACTGCTTGAAAAGTTAAATTTAGAAAAAGAGATCAAGAAAATTAAGAAAAAGAAAAATTAGCTATAATTTGCATAAAAATTTCTTTAAGTTTATTTTATTATTGTTGATTATTATTCCTTCTTTTTTAAGCAGTCTGTGTTTTGCAGGATTATTTCTAACACCTTTGAATCCGCCAACTGACCCATCAGATCTGATAACTCTATGGCACGGCACTTCAGGTGAACAGGGATTGTTTTTTAATGCATTCCCTACCGCTCTGTAAGCTTTCGTCTTTAATTTTTTTGCGATCTCTTTATACGTTGTAATTTTCCCTTCAGGTACTTTTCTAACGATTTGATATACACTATTTTGAAATAGGGTAACCATTTTTGATCCACTCAGTTATGCCTCCTTTAAGTACACTGACATTTTTAAACTCTTGCTGCATTAGAGCATTTTTTGCTATTGGACTTCTGTTTTCAGTCCGGCAATATACAATAATTTCCTTGTGTTTAGATATATCTACCATACTGTTAACTTCATTATACGGGATAAGTATTGCTTTTTTAATATGCCCATTCGCATATTCTTCACTAGTTCTTACGTCAATTAGTAAGAATTCATCCTTACTTTCAAATTTTTTTAATAATTCCTCTACATTGATCATATTATTTACTAGTTTGCCAAAAATTTATAAACATTCCCTTTTATGATTACCTATATGAACAAATTTGCATATATTTTGGTTTTTAGTATACTGGCATTAGCACTGATTGCTAACATTTACTCCCCTAATTATACAGGTTTGGTTATTGGCCAATATAATACACAATATATTTTAACTAACCTTGATGAAGTAAAGGATGAATATAATAATAATTTAGATTACGTTCCAGGTTTTATCATCAATATTTTTGGCGACGAAACTATCAATTTATACATAGCTTTAAACAATGGTTCTGTTTCGAATTTAATAGTAAAAACTGAAAAAGGCAGGATATATTCCATAAACAAAGACGAATCAGAGTTGCCTTCCCTAAAGGTATGGACTGATGAACCGACAGTTGATAAAATTGCAGCAACAGATGATCAGGTTGAGGCGTTTAGCAGCGCTTTGCAGAACAAAAGCATATTTTACCTGGCAATTACGCTGGAAACAAAGATTAAAACCAGCTGCGCTCGTGCAGCATACACAGTATGGTCATGGTTTAATTAATGAGATTATTCTATCAAGATTTTTTTTGTTAACTTCTTTCTTATAGGTTTTGGCGGCAGTAATCATTTTTTCCCTATCAATTTTTACCCCCTTTCTAGACAATGAGTCTGTCATAAAATTAGATATTAAGTACGAACTAAATTGAGTAACATTAATTGACTCTTTTGCATAATGGCACCTTTCAAAATCGAGCATGACAGGCTGTTTATTTTTAGGTATGATTATATGCTTATATGGATGATGCATTTCTTCTTTATTAATCTTCAGCTTATCCATTTTATAACATTGCATGATTACCTTTGTTATTACTTTAATTATCATATTTTTAATATTGGAATGTTCCAGAAATATTGGGAAAAACTCACCTTCGACGTATTCATACACTAAAAAATCTTTTTTCTGATCGTAATATAAAAAATTAGGCCCTATTTTTTTGTTGTTTAAAAGTTTTAAAAAATTAGCTTCATTTTCAATACGCCCGATAGCATTACTTTCCTGCCTTTTGGTCTTGATTATTACTTTTTTATTTTTGTACTCCCCTAAATAAAGATACCCTCTATGGCCTTTTGTAAAATACATGGTATTTTTTATTTCTTTTAATTTCACGAATAAAAGCATAAGAATTTAGTTTTTATAAATATTATTGTTTATGCTGCCTTATCTAGTAGTCTGCCCAGGTCTGAAAACCCTCTGCGTCTCCTATCAATAGCCATCTGTAAGTCAATCATCTGTCCAAGATATGCGTTTGGTTTTTCCACTAGACTCTGCAATTCTCTCACCTGCGAAATTTCCTGAAGAATATATATTACTTCTTCTAATCCAATTTTACCATCACCGTTTACATCAGCAGTAAGATGGATTGGAATTCCGTTTGTGTCAATATTTCCCATTATTTTAAGAGCCAAAATTAGATCTGTCAAATCCACTATACCATTTCCGTCAATATCTCCTTTCAGTGGAGTGGGCAATACATCTGCACTATGCTCAAAGGAATATGAACCAGTATCCATACCCCGATGGCATCTTAATGATACATTATATTTCCCTGGAACTGTTATATTAATTATATTCCAAACAGAATTATTTCCAGGCACTAAAGCCTGATTTGTTTTTGGACTGGTTCCGGGTTTCCAGTAAATAATTTCAACAGCGTCAGGTGAATTTTCTGGAAAGGGATTCCAACTTACAGTCATGCTATTTGGGCCGCCTTTAACATTAATATTGCTTGGAGGCGGGATATACACGGAACCTGAAGCTGTTACAGCAGAACTCCAGTCTGCTCCAACATCATTTGTATCAGGCGTAGCATGTGAGAGATATACTTGATAACCAGTTGCTATTGCAGCTTCCAGATCTGTTTTTTTAGCTGGATTATCACGATCTGCATCTGACCTATAGCAAAATATGAAAGGAACATAGTTGATGTCCAAGGCAACAACATCAAAGACTCGATTAGTCCCATTAATAGCTATTGGAATATTGTAATATACACCCTTGATCTTTTTATCTGTAAGATCTTTAGCTATTTGTGGTTTGATGGCATCAATAGCCTCTGGATCTGTTTTTGTAGATTCTGCATAAGCTGACCTAATAAAAGGTGATTGTGAATTTCTAATATCAACATATTTTGGCTTTTGCTGTGAAAAAAAAGAATATGCCTTATCAACAAACGGACTTGCAATTTGCATTAGAAAGTAAATAGCACCAATACCAGCTGTCGCTCCGATATATTTTATTGCCTGTCTCATTTTAACCGATATTGTAACAATGTACACTTCTCATAGCATTATGCTCCCCCTGCCTTAAGTATAGGTGGCTTTCACCTGGCGAAGAACCGTATTTTCCTTCTACATACCACCCATTATAGATTGAATTATTTCTCCCCCCTGCACCATACTCATCTGTTCCATAAAGTTTACACCATGCACCCCAATCAGAATACATAACATAATAATCAAGTTTTATATTTTCGTAAATTATCTTAGGGTTATAAAACACTCTATAGTTACCTGATCCTATTTCGTAATTAGCTGGTCCAGTACAACATTCCGAGATGGAGTAGTAAAAAAATACTGACGAGGGATCAAGCTCTTTTTCAAAAAACGCTGGGTTGCAAACATAACCATCAGCCTCTCCGTTGCAGTCATCATCAACACCATTGCACAATTCTAAACCGCCTGGATGAACATCTGAATCTGCATCATCACAATCATTATCACACTGCGTATCATAACCATCCCCATCCAAATCAGTCGTAACCTCGGTATAAGATATGCATTTATTATTTGTGCATTCATAATTGTTACATGTGTTTGGAATATTAATTTCATCATAATCCCTGTAAGTGCCTTTATAACATCCATCCAAATTTGTGCAGTCTGTTACCTCGCAATCAGTATCAATCTCACATTCCCCAATTACATCCACAATAAGGCTTTTTTGATTATTATCTTCAAAGGCTTCAATAATATCATTTGCATTATCAATCGTAGCTATCAGATTGTATGTACCTGGATTTTCAAACATTATTTGCTTGGATGTGAAATAAGGATACGAGTTAATATTAATAGGATCAATATTACTTTCTGTTATCTGGCCTGTTCCAGGATCAAACGACCATTTTATAACATCATTAGCATCGTAACCTTTATTTTCCATAATCAGCGAAAATGTGATCAGATCACCTGCCATTATCTTGCCCTGAGGAAATAATTGTACAAACCCTGTTATTTCAAAATCAGGTTGTTCCAGATGATTACATGAACAATCAGCCTCACAGATGTTAGATGTGTATGCATCATAATCATCACAATCATCAGAATTACCACATTCAGCTCCACATTGAGTATCACAACTTATATCTATTGATGAACAATAATACTCTAAACAAGAACCAAACCCGTCGCAATAATCCTGGCCATCAACAGGATATGTATAATAGAATACATCTAACCTGCAACCACTATCCTGACAGTCTCTGACGTAACCGCATTTGGTATTCTGAGGCAAATTAGTATGCTCGCAAAAACCTAGGTTGCAAATATCATCAGTACATTCCAATCCATCATCACAATAGGCATTACCTCCATTGTCATTTGTACCATCGCAGTTCTCATCAAGACCATTGCAGTTATCATCTAAACCAGTGGGACTACCAGCAGAACAACTATCAGTTTCTACACCATCACTACAGGTTAACTGGCCGGTTGATGCACAAACACCAATGCCACAGCTAGTATCAGTTACAACATATGCATTATCAACGGTACCATCGCAATTCTCATCAATACTGTTGCAGTTGTTATCTAAACCAGTGGGACTACCTGCAGAACAACTATCAGATTCTACACCACTATTGCAAGTTAACTGGCCGGTTGAGGCGCAAACACCAATGCCACAGCTAGTATCAGTTACAACATAAGCATTATCAGCTGTACCATCGCAGTTCTCATCAAGACCATTGCAGTTATCATCTAAACCAGTGGGACTACCAGCAGAACAACTATCAGTTTCTACACCATCACTACAGGTTAACTGGCCGGTTGAGGCGCAAACACCAATGCCACAGCTAGTATCAGTTATAACATAAGCATTATCAACTGTACCATCGCAATTCTCATCAATACCGTTACAGTTATCATCTGAACCGGTTGGATTACCAGCGGCACAGCTATCAGTTTCCTGGCCACTATTACAAGTTAACTGGCCGGTTGAGACGCAAACACCAGTACCGCAACTAGTGTCAGTTACAACATAAGCATTATCAGCTGTACCATCGCAGTTCTCATCAAGAATATTGCAGTTATCATCTGAACCGGTTGGATTACCAGCGGCACAGCTATCAGTTTCCTGGCCACTATTACAAGTTAACTGGCCGGTTGAGGCGCAAACACCAAGACCACAACTAGTATCAGTTACAACATAAGCATTATCAGGGGTACCATCACAATTCTCATCAATACCGTTACAGTTAGAATCAGCCATTCCTGGATTTATGGTGGGTTCTGTATCATTACAGTCTACTGGACCGCAGCTTCCTCCTGTAACATTATATCCATCATTATCTAAATCAACGCATGTAAGGATATTGGTACATATACATTCATCGCACTGGTCTGTTGTTCCGGAATCTGAATCATCACAATCATTATCTAGAACACATCCAGCTCCGCAACTTATATTACAAACGCTTAATACAGTATCATCACCTTGCGCACATGTTCCAGGTTCAACACAATATGATGTAAAGCTGCCTCTATAATCCCAAGTTAGCGGATTGTTATCCGGATCATTTGTACATGAAGATACACCAGTAACATCACTTTCAGAACAATCAACAACGATACCTGATTGACATATACCATAAACGCAGCTTTCAATCCCATTACAGGCTAATCCGTCACTGCAATCTGAATCACTTTCACAGATATCTAATAAAAACAGATTATCAAACGTACTGTACAGATTGCCATAATCTGTTGCTTTAAGGAGTACAGCATATTCACCTTTGGAATCTCCTTCCAAAAACTCAACCTTTCCGCTATACAATAGACACTCACCATTATTGTACTTAGCATCAAACAAAGAATCATATTCGTTAACAGTATCCCAGCAATCACCATTACTGGTTTTGTTAACCATTTCTTCATTTTTTAGGCTACATTGCAACCGAATGCACACATCCACCATATCAGGGTTGCCCAAATAATCATTCTGGCAGTCGGTAATACACTGCAATGATTCATTGTGTAAGGGATTTAATGTAAATGCATTCACTATAAGTATATCATCTGTACCATCAGTATCGCACACTGACGCGCAAATAGTAGCATTCTTAAGCCCAATAATTTGAGTTGTAACCCATTCACAATTATTATCCTCACAGTTTTGCATTGAATTATAGTCTTTACATGCTTCACTGATCCCTTCACAATATTCAAAAGTCTCATTATCATCTGGTAATTCCCATTTAGCTTCTATATAAGGAGCAAAATTTGAGGAAAACTCAACATTTTGGTTTACATTTCCAATCTGCCAGGTTAGTATTGGGCTTACCTTGCTTCCGTTTATTCGAATCAGAACATTATCTCCTGTTTGCGGCCCTTCAATACAATAATTATCACTTCCAATATTAGTAGAACATTGCACGCACGCCTGGTCTGGCCAATGGTTTTCACAACTCGGGTCACCTAAATAAGTTAATTGTTTATCACCATTCATTAGAATAATACTATAATAACCATTTAGTGTATAAGAATTTTGGCCGTATTCGCCATTTTCAGCAAATGCCCGCACCATGAGACCATCTTTTGCCGGCTGCCCATTATAAATTGCGCTACCCCAATATTCTGGTGGTATTGAAGGGGGTGCTTCTGCTGCATAACATACCATACTACCTATGAGAACACATAATAACCAAATTATGCACACAGGATATTTTGGCATAATTTCCTCCCACTGTTCTTACAAACATCCAGCATATTTAAACTTTGTGTCATTTTCTATACAAGTTAAAAATAACCAGTATTATACTAAAGCATGATATAATCAAAATTATTGAAACTATTAAAAACACTATTGGAGGAATTTGATTAGAATAACTTATTTCTGTCGGTTCGTAACCATATATTATTTGCTTTGGTGGTAATGCTTCATTAAATTCATTTTCAACAAACTCATTTGTATCAATGGTGATTGTTTTTATCTCGCTTTCAATAGGTTGTTCATGAATAGTAATCTTACAATCCTTTTCCTCTTCTGGTTTACCAATGTTAGTATTACATTTATTAAGATCAACACACGATCTCTCCCTTTCTTCCCCATTACAGCTGCCCCATTTTGTACACTTCCAATTTGGAAGACATAGTACAGCACAAGTTTCAATTTCCACAGGTTTACCATCATCATTATTACAGCTGTTAGCATCATAGCAGTTTCTCGTGTTGGTCCGATCTATGCATCCGCTCCAACTACTGCAAATCCAGTTGGTTTGGCAGCATACATTTTCATAATTGCATGTATTGTTGCAGGTATCAACAGTACAATCGTCATTATCGTTACAATCAAGATCACTAGCGCAATTACATCTACTCAAATGGCTGCAGATATTTTTTTGTTCATCGCAACTATCGAATGTACACTCAATATTGTCATTACAGACTCTTGCCTGCCCTGCGCATTGCCCTAAAGTACACACATCATCTACTGTACACCACAAGTTATCATCGCAGTTATTAGTATTGAATTGACCTGTACATTTACCGTTTATGCAAAAATCATGTGTGCAGATATTATTATCGTCACAATCAACATCTCTTACGCAATCACATGTGTTCAGATGGCTGCAGATATTTCTTTGTTCATCGCAACTATCAGTTGTACATCCATTATTATCATTACAGACTCTTGCTAATCCTGCACATTGCCCAAAAGAGCAAATATCATCTACTGTACACCACAGATTGTCATCGCAATTTTTAGTATTGAATTGACTTACGCATCTTCCGTCTACACACACATTAGTCGTACAGATATTTCCATCTTCACAATCAATATCATTTTCACAATCACACTGATTATTATGCAGGCAATTATTTTGCTCTTCGCTGCAATAATCATTAGTACAGCTATCACCATCTGAACAATCTTTTGTAACACCTATACAATACCCGCTATTGCATTTATCAGTTACTGTACAATACAACCCATCATCACAAATTGCAGTATTATAAAAATATATACAATTACCATTTTCGCAGATATCATTTGTGCAGATATTTCCATCATTACACTCTTCACTATTTAAGCATCCGCTTATTAGAATATCATGCCTATTAATCTCTCCGGACTGCCATTTAACAGTTGGTGAACTATCTTTCCCATCGATTTTTATTAAAATTGAATCTCCTGTAACGGCTCCATCCTTATTAGGTGTCTGTGGATTATCAGATTCGATAATCAACTGATAATGCCCATCGTAGGTGCCGCCTTGCATGATTGTTAGCAATTGGCTGTTAACGTAAGCTTCCACAGGCAATCCATTCACCGCAGGATTTCCTGCGATAGAAACAGTCCCCCAGTATTCGCAAGGTAACTGCCGGGCTATTGCTAAGTTTATTATAACTAACACTATCCCAAGCAGAACTAATTTTTTCACTAGATTATGCCCCAGCATTTTTCATTATTTTATAATAGTAAAATACAATGGCATTTTTAAACTTACCGATAGAATTAGTCTTTCTCGATCAGATAAACATATAAATCTTCAAAGAAGATATGTTGTTTTGAAATTTCCTTAAATGTGAATCGTTTTTTGACTAGATATTTATCCAGGGTTTCTTTTCCAGTCAAAGAAGAAAAAAGAAGAATTATTTTAGTATTCGGCTTAATATAATGTTCTGCCTGATTTATAAACCGGCAAATTAGCTCGTATCCTTTTTTACCACCGTCTAAAGCCACATCTTTGACTCTCTTATCATTTGGCAGGTACGGCGGATTAAATAATATTGTATCAAACTTCAGATATTTGTACCTTTTATCTGTCCGGAAAACTGAAAAGAGATCAGATGTCAAAAATTTTATTTTTTTGTTTGCAAGTTGGTAACAATAAGTAATAGCTTCCTTGTTAATATCAACTGCATACACTTTCACAACTTTCTTGGATTTTGCAGCTTCTTCTGCTAGGATGCCCGTCCCAGTACCCATATCCAGAACTATACCTTTTACATATTTAGGTATGTATTTTTTGATTAGATATGAATCTTCTAAAGGCTCATAGATAGGTGTTTTCAATTTAACAGGAGCTTAAATTTCATATTGTTTTCAAAATAGGAGATATTTTTTTTCTCATTATTTTTATTGCAAAGTTCAGCAATTTTGGGAATTAACTGCAATATTCCGATTGGTTTTTTTAAAACAAAAATTCTTTTTTGCAGATGAAAAGCAATTGTAAACTCGTTTAATGTACCTATTCGACCATCCACAATAACCACAATATCCGCATTTTTAACAAGTTCTAAATTCCTTTCAGGAATCCCAAGTCCAGTGTAGATATACACCACACCCGAATCTATTGGAAAATTATATTTTTCTATATGTTCAGTCTCGTTTTTTGCAGGACTATATACAACCACTTTTCCGTTTTCCAGGAGCGCACCTCTTAAAGCAGCATAAGGGTACCCTCTGCACCCGCCAGTCAATAACACAGCGCCTTTCACTGCAATTTCTCTCCCTATTAACTTGATTTCATTTAGAAGGGATATATCATTACACGTACCGGAACCGCAAACAGCAACTTTCATTCTAATGCTTTTACCAGTTCTAAAGCCTTGCTTCTAATGTCGGGCGCATTATAGAGCGCTCGTCCAATTATAGCATGCCAATTATCACCTGCTGCTTTTGCTCCTTCAGATAAAGTGCCTCCCTGGGTTACTAACCCTGGTGAATAAAAGACAGGCACAAACCCTTTATTTTCAAAGAATAATCTATATTTGGCAATTTTGTCAGGCTTATTGCCAGGAACAACATAATCCTTGACACCGTTTGCTGATGCGATTTGATACATTCTTTGCGGACTGTTTGTTTTCAAAAAGCCGTTCTCCGATTCCAAATAACCTTTATGAGTCATTTCACCGCCGACTATTACCTTCAGGCTAACTTTTTTTGCTGCATTAATCCACGCTTCTTCTGTTACAGGCCCAGCCTGAGGAAAAATAATAACTGCATCCACACCGCTGTCCTTGCACGCCTTCATAAATTTGAATCCCATATCAGGTATATCCGTGCCTGCTTTTTGATGATCATAGATGATTGGCAAATCGGTCAGTTTTCGGATTTCTGATACTACCTTGTTTAATCCAAACGGTAGTGCAAGTTCAAACCCCACCTTATATGCTCCGATTCCGGTTACATCACAGGTTTCCTTGACCATTTTTTTTAGCTCTTCAATTGAACTTACATCACATGAGGGTATTATTGATTTTTTTAATTTTATGATTGCCATGTTTATTTCCTCCACTCTGCTGGATTTTTCATCCATTCCATAATCTCATCCTTCTCTGTTTTACTGATATAGTTTTCTTTTTCCGCTGCGTTTACAAGCGTTGTAATGTTTGACAAGGTTATTAATTTTACATTTCTAAAATTATTTTTAGCTTCCGAAAGTTCATAGCTAAAAATCGCTAAATTTGCAGCAACCTCACATCCTGCTTGTTCAACGGCTTTCACACCGCTTAATGAGGATCCTCCTGTTGATATTAGATCTTCGATAATTACAACCTTCTGGCCTTTTTCAAGTTTACCTTCGATTAAGTTTTCTTTACCATGCTCTTTTTTTGCTTTCCTAATGTAAACCATTGGCAGATTCAATTTATCAGCAATCCATGCTGCCCAAGGAATCCCTGAGGTTGCAATTCCTGCAATAACGTCTGGATCAAGTTTATTTGTTTTGATAACATCCAAAAAAAGGTCAACTATAATCTTTCTTTCTTTTGTATACGACATCAATAACCTATTATCTGTGTATATAGGCGATAGGATTCCGGATACCCACCTAAAAGGCGGTTCAACGCGTAAGCTTACTGCTTTTACCTTTAGCAATATTTTTGATACATTTTCACTCATAATATCTCACCTCCTTTGCTGGTATTTTATTAATTTTTCCATTATCATAAATAATATTACCGTTAACTATTGTCATTACAGGCCACCCTTTCAGTATTTTACCGTTGAACGGACTCCATCCGCATTTAGTTAACAACTCATCATTTTTTACCTGTTTTACCATATCCATGTCTATTACTGTCAAGTCTGCATCAAACCCTTCTTTGATATATCCTTTCCCTTTTATCTTAAAAATTTTTGCTGGATTTTCACAGCATAACTTAACAAGCCTTTCCAATGCTAGCTTTTTTTTATTTACTGAGTCAATTAGTAACGGCAGCATAGTTTCGACGCCCGGAACACCGTAAGGCGCGTATTTTATTTTTTCATCCTTTGTATGCGGCGCATGATCTGTAGCAACAGTATCAATGAACCCTGAATTAATAGCATTCCATAATGCTTCTGCATCCTTTTTGGTTTTCAGGTTGGGCTTCATTTTAGCAAACGGGCCTAGTTTTTTGCAGTCTTTTATAGTAAGAAATAAATGGTGAGGCGTTACCTCAATAAAAATTCGGTCATTTTTTTTTATTGCTGCAAGCTCGCTATTTGAACTAATATGGCAAAGATAAAGCATGTTTTTTGTTTTATTAATCAGGTTTACAGCCTTTTTAATTTTATTTCCTTCAGCATGCACTGATACAATTTTACATTTTTTAAATATTTTAGCTAAGACTTTTACATCATCAACCTTCATATTTCCGGTTGTGCTATCCATGAAAATCTTTACAGAAGCAATGTTTTTGGCTTTTGTAATTTCTGATAAGTTATTATCTGTTACGCCAAAATGAAAACCATAATTGACAACAGATTTTTTAGCATTTTTTCGTTTAAGATTTAGGTTTTTCACAGATACTGTAGGTGGAACGGTATTTGGCATATCTATAATGGTAGTTATTCCCCCTTTAGATGCAGCTTTAGATCCGGTCAGAAAATCTTCCTTGTTTGTCAAGCCAGGGTCCCGAAAATGCACATGACTATCGATTACACCAGGCATGACTATCTTGTTTTTTAGATCGATAAACTTATCAGCCTTAAATTGATTTGCAGCTAATTTTTTTATTTTGCCGTTGGAAATAAGAATATCGGTCTGGACCAATACATCATTATCCAGTATTCTGCAATTTTTTAGTAATAGGCTTTTTGTTTTAACCATAATATTCCTTTAACGCAACCTTTTTACCAGATTTTGTACGGGAAAATTTTCCAAGCTCTTTTAATTTTCTTAGCTGTTCTGATCTAAAAACAGGCCCGTCTTTGCAGACAAGCTGATCGTCAACTGCGCAGCTTCCACATATTCCTATACCGCACTTCATGTACCTTTCCAAGGAAGCCTGGCAGCCTATTTTATTTTTTTCACTGATGTCAAAAACGCTCTGGATCATGGGTTCTGGTCCGCATGTGTATATAGTATCCACTTTATTGGTGATTAGTTCTTCTAGTACATCTACTGTAAATCCCCTTAGTCCAAAAGAACCATCATCAGTACAATAGATGACCTTATTTTTATTTTTTTCAATTGTATTTAACAGGCTTTCATTTTTAAGATATAACAAAAAAGGCTTAGACTTTGCACCTTGTATTATAGTAGAATTTCTAATTGTCTTAATCAAGGATAAAACAGGCGCCATCCCAAGCCCGCCTGCAACAACTATCGAATTATCTACAGGTATGAACCCATTGCCGTACGGGCCCCTTATACCGATTTTAGCACCTTTTTTTAATCTGGATATTGCCCTGGTAAATTTACCTTTTTCTTCTATTGTAACACCAAAACCATCCAAATCCAGATAAGAAACCGCAAATGGTTTTTCATCAATACCAGGAAGCCACAGCATGATGAATTGCCCGGGGTCATAATTTATCTTTCCGTCAAAGATCAGACTGACTGCTTTAGGTGTTTCTCTTCTTATTTCTTTTAGTACAAATATTTTATGCATTTTTTAATTCGGCTATTGACTTTATACTGCGCTTTTCCATGATATGTTGCATCTCATGGCAAATTTTACTAAAAATATCAATACCCCTGTAATAAACTCCGGAACCTATCCCTACTGCTGTTGCCCCGGCTTTAAGCATATTGATTGCATCCTCTCCGTAAGTTATGCCGCCCACACCCACAACTGGGATACTAACATTCATTGCTATCCTCCTAACATTTTCAAGCGCTGCCTTTCTAATTATCGGCCCGCTTATTCCGCCTTTGCCAAAAGCCAGAAGCGGAACCTGTAGTTCAGGATGTAAAATATCTTTTTGAATTGTGTTTATTGCGCATATTGCATCCGCGCCTGCTTTTTCGCAGGCTGTTGCGATCTCTTCAATATTATCGCAGTTTGGGGTGAGTTTAGGCATCACAGGCATTTTGGAGACGCGTTTTACTGATTTTACAAGCTTTTTGGTAAGCTCGCTATCTTTTCCAAACACCATACCGTCATCTTTATTCGGACAGGAGATATTTAACTCAACGATGCTATGCTTAAATCTTTGAATGTGTTTTACAATCTTAACATAATCTTCAACAGATGACCCATACACAGAGACAATCAGCGGAGCGTTTATATCTTTCCATTGTTTATATTCATCCTGCATGTTCAGATAGCCGGGTGTTGGAAGACCTACTGCATTGTACAGTCCATTTTCGATCTCAACAACTGTCGGATTATCGTGTCCTGGCCGCTCAACAGGACCGATACTTTTCGTAGTTACTGCGCCTGCTCCCATAACTACAGCTTTTTTCAAAAGCTCAACAGATGTTCCAAGAATTCCTGAGGCAAGAATGGTTGGGTTTTGTAACTTAACACCGCACAACTCAGTATTTAACATTTTATAATATTCTAATTTCTCCCTCAACCATAACCCTTTCACAATATAGGCATCTGGCTTTTAGGGGGTCATCTTTTAGAATAGCAAATTTTGTAGGTACTGTTTCCATGTTAGTTATGCATTTAGGATTATTACATTTAATAATATTTAACACATTTTTTGGCAGGTTCAATTTGAATTTTTTTACCACATTATAATTTTGTATAATTGAAAGAGATGCGCTTGGTGCAAGCAGGGCAATTTTATTAGCTTCATCCTGAGTGATATTTCTGCCTCCAACTTTAACAATACCTTTCTTATTCACTTTTTTGCTTTTCAGGTTTGTAGCAACAGACACCACATTTCCATGCTTTTCCAAGTCTAACACTTGTGCTACCTTAAAAGCATTTTTTGCAGGGATATGGTCTATTACAGTTCCATCTCTTATTGCAGATATCTTAAGTTCTTTCATTTTATTTTTCCAGTTATTAGCGCAAGCAGCGCTTTTCTTACATGGACTCCGTTTCCTGCCTGTTCAAAATATACAGCGTTTGGTGTATTATCAAGTTCGGGCTTAATTTCTCCCACCCTGGGTAGTGGATGCATTATCTTAATGTCTTTTTTAGAACTTTCTAATATTTCAAGGCCAATTTCGTATACACCCTTTAGTTTTTGATACTCCAGTGGATCTGGAAACCTTTCCTGCTGAATCCTGGTCATATATAAAACATCAAGATGTGGCAGCGCATCATTAAGTTTTGCAACTTGCTTATAGGAAATTTTATTATTTCTTAATTCTTCCAGATACTCTTCTGGCATTTGTAATGAATCAGGAGCTATAAAATATAAATTTGCATTGAAGTGCATCAATGCTATTGTTAAACTGTGGACTGTACGGCCGTACTTAAGATCACCGCAAAAACCTATGGTAAGATTGTTAAGCCTGCCTTTGGTTTTCTGGATAGTGTACAGATCAAGCAATGTCTGGGTGGGATGCTGGTTTGCGCCGTCGCCTGCATTTATTACTGGCACTGTTGCTGCTTCTGATGCAAGGCGCGCTGCCCCTTCACCTGGATGCCTGATAACTATCATGTCTGCGTATTGTTCCACCATCTTGATTGTATCAAACAGGCTTTCACCCTTTTTTATCGACGTAGAAGCTGTTGTTGCAAACCCCAATACCTGCCCGCCCAGCTGCTCCATTGCAGCATAAAAGCTTAACCTTGTCCTGGTGCTTGGTTCAAAGAACAATGATGCCATAACTTTGCCTTTTAATAGGTTAATATCAGTCTTTCTTTCAATTTTTTTGGCTATTTCCAGAATATGTAATATCTCTTTTTTTGACAGGTCTCTTATTGACAGTATATCTCTTCCTTTAAACAACATTTCCACCCCTTAATTTATTTTTATAGGGTTAAACTATATAAACTTTATTATTTTTATTGTCTGAAATTTATAGGTTATTTTCTGATTAATATCTTGCTGACTTAGATTGTGTGTTTGGCACTTAATCATTGGTTTTATCAGTAAAGTTTCGTTCTTTGCTTTTTCATATATTCAATAGCTTATTTTATTTAATCTCACTATGATATTCCTGCAATGATTTTATAGTCCCGCTGTCTTTTATATATGCCTTGATACCTTCAGCTGCAGATTTTGCAGCTGCCACTGTTGTTATATATGGTATCCTATATTTTATCGCTGCTTTTCTAATGTATGAATCGTCATACTTGCTGCTTTTTCCAACAGGCGTATTTATTATAAGTGTTATTTCCTTGTTGTTTATTGCATCAAGGATGTTTGGCCTGCCTTCATGCATTTTCTTAATACTGTCCGTTCCTACACCATTATTTCCAAGGAATTTCTTTGTTCCTTCGGTGCATACTAATTTAAACCCTGCTTCTGCCAATGTCTTAGCTGTAAAAACAATGTGTTGATCCTGGTCTTTTGTCGCTACTGTAATCAGTACTGTGCCTTTTATTGGCAGACTTTGCCCTGCTGCATCCTGCGCTTTAAAGAATGCTAAGCCATAAGAATCTGCCATGCCTAAGACTTCTCCTGTTGACCGCATTTCCGGACCCAGAATAGGGTCTACTTCCGGAAACATATTGAAAGGGAAAACAGCTTCTTTAATGCCAACATGAGAATATTTCTTTTTTGCAAGATTCAGCTCTTTGAGCTTCTTACCAAGCATTACCTGTGTTGCAATTTTTGCCATTGAAACTCCTGTTACTTTTGATACAAGAGGAACAGTCCTTGATGCCCGGGGATTTGCCTCAAGGATGTACACTTTATCATTAGCTATTGCATATTGTATATTCATCAGTCCGATAACCTTCAGCTCTATTGCGATCTTTTTGGTGTAATTTTCCATTGTTATGATATGCTTATCTGATATACTTTTAGGAGGTATTGCGCATGCGCTATCACCAGAATGGATCCCCGCAAGCTCTATATGTTCCATAACACTTGGAATAAACACATCCTCTCCGTCTGCTATTGCATCAACCTCTGCTTCAATTGCATTGTCAAGGAACTTATCAATAAGTATTGGCTTCTCAGGAGAGATTTCCACTGCTCCATTAACGTAATCAGTAAGCATCGCATCATCATAGACAACCTCCATGCCTCTCCCGCCAAGAACGTATGATGGCCTTACCATCAATGGATACCCAATCTTATCTGCAATCACTAGCGCATCCCCTAATGATTTTGCAGTACCGCTCTCCGGCTGCGGAATCCCTAATTTCACCATCACTTCCTTAAAGCGTTTCCTGTCTTCTGCGAGGTCTATGCTTTCCGGGCTTGTTCCAAGTATTTTAACTCCTGCCTCTTCAAGCTCTTTAGCGATATTAAGTGGGGTTTGACCGCCGAATTGGACTATTGCGCCTATCGGCTTCTCCTTATTGTATATGCTTAGAACGTCTTCTACAGTAAGCGGCTCA
The DNA here is from genome assembly GCA_043818675.1 of Nanobdellota archaeon. Lineage (GTDB taxonomy): Archaea > Nanobdellota > Nanobdellia > Woesearchaeales > DATDXC01 > JBDRFR01. The sequence goes on along the minus strand of JBDRFR010000171.1, from coordinate 6,986 downwards.
AAATAAAGTTTATCAGAAGTATCGTAGTCAGTTGATACAGTCTCAGGATTGCAGTTTACCATAATTGATTCATATTTCTCTTCTCTTAATGTAAATGCTGCGTGCACACAAGTGTAGTCAAACTCTATGCCCTGGCCTATTCTGTTTGGTCCTCCCCCCAGTACCATCACTTTAGGATTTTTACTTACCTCTACTTTATCAGGTGCGTTGTATGTAGAGTAATAATATGAAGCATCTTCTACTCCACTGACAGGGACAGGTTGCCATGCTTCAACTTTACCAAGTATTATCCTTTTCTCCCTGATCGCCTTTTCTGTTACATCTAGAATCTGGCTTAGATACTTATCAGAAAATCCGTCTTCCTTAGCTTGGATCAATAATTCATCCGGCAGCTCTCTTCCCTTATATGCTATAACCTTCTCTTCGAGCTCAACAAGTTCCTTCATCTGTTCAAGAAACCACTGCTTAATTTTAGTCAGTTCGGTAAGCTCTTCTACTGTTGCCCCTTTTCTGATGGCTTCGTACATTATGAACTGTCTCTCGCTGGAGGGATATGCCAAAAGTTTTTTTAGATCAATAAGTAAAAGCTTATTGAAGTTCTTTGCAAATCCCAGACCGTATCTCTTTATCTCAAGTGATCTTATTGCCTTTTGGAATGCTTCTTTGTAATTCTTGCCAATACTCATTACCTCTCCAACAGCTTTCATCTGTGTGCCTAACTTATCTTCTGCTCCCTTGAACTTCTCAAACGCCCATCTGGCAAACTTAACAACAACATAATCACCATACGGCTCATACTTGTCCAAAGTGCCTTTTCGCCAGTAAGGAATATCTTCAAGAGTTAGGCCGCCTGCAAGCTTGGCCGAAACCAGTGCTATTGGAAAGCCAGTTGCTTTTGAAGCTAAAGCCGAACTTCGGGATGTTCTGGGATTTATCTCAATGACAACTAACCTATCATCTTTTGGATTATGCGCAAATTGTACGTTTGTGCCTCCTATAACACCGATCGCTTCAACAATTTTATATGAGTAATCCTGCATTTTTTTCTGGAGTTCTTCTGATATTGTTAGCATAGGAGCCGTGCAATAAGAATCGCCTGTATGAACACCCATTGGATCAACATTCTCTATAAAACATACTGTAATCTTCTTGTTATTTGAATCTCTTACAACTTCTAACTCCAGTTCTTCCCAGCCAATAACTGCTTCTTCTATCAAAATTTGGCCAACCATAGAAGCAGCAATTCCTCTGCCTGCTATTACGCTAAGCTCTTCCTCATTATATGCTATTCCTCCGCCTGTTCCGCCCATTGTATATGCTGGCCTTATGACAACGGGATAGCCCAATTCTTTTGTAACCTTTAATGCATCTTCCACTGAATATGCGGGTTCGCTTAACGGCAAGGGTATTCCTAATTTATTCATTGTTTTCTTGAACTCTATCCGGTCTTCCCCTCTTTCAATAGCATCTGCCTGCACACCTATCATTATAACATTATGCTTCTTAAGAAACCCGCTTTTATAAAGCTCTGAAGATAAATTTAACCCTGTCTGGCCTCCAAGATTAGGCAATATTGCATCCGGCTTCTCTTTCTCAATTATTTTTTCTATCACTGCAACTGTTAATGGCTCAATATAAGTTGAATCTGCCATTTTTGGGTCTGTCATGATAGTAGCTGGATTAGAATTAACTAAAACTATTTTATAACCAGCCGCCCTTAAGGCCTTACATGCCTGTGTTCCTGAGTAATCAAATTCACATGCCTGACCGATAATGATCGGGCCTGAACCTATTATCAACACCTTATCTATACCTTCTATTTTTGCCATTTTACTCCCCCTTAATCACTTTTGTCATACGACCCTTTATAATAATCAGTCAATGAATTAACACCAATTTTTTCATTTACTAAAGCCTGAATTGCCTTTACAGCAGCCTTTGTTGCAGTCATTGTGGTTATGTAAGGTATATCCAGTTCAACGCATCTCCTTCTTATTGTTATAGAATCACCTTTTGGATGCGAACCGCGATGAATATTAATAACCAGCCGGATCTCTTTCTTCTTCATCATCTCTAAGATCAGAGTATCGTCCCGAATTTTAGGAACTCTAACAGAGTCAACACCATTCTTACCAAAAACATCTGAAGTACCCTTTGTACAGTAGAGTGAAAAACCCATTTTTCTTAATTCCTTAGCAACAGGTATTGCTTCTATCTTGTCTTTATCTTTCCCTACAGTCATTATAATATTGCCTTTTGAAGGCAATTGGGTTCCGGCTGCGGCCTGTGCTTTATAGAATGCTCTATCAAAAGTATGGTCAATACCCATGACTTCACCTGTTGACTTCATCTCAGGTCCCAATTCAGGTATAACTCCTGTTAGTTTTAAAAACGGAAAAACAACTTCTTTTACTGTAACAAAGCTTGGTTCTTTATATTCAACCAGTCCAAGTTCTTTTAGGCTTTTTCCAAGCATCACTTTGGTTGCCATTTTTGCAAGTGGAATGCCTATGCTTTTGCTTACATACGGAACTGTTCTTGAAGCTCTGGGATTAGCTTCCAAAATATAAACAACTTTATCCTTTACAGCCATCTGTATGTTTATCAATCCAACAGTCTTTAACTCCAAAGCTAGCCGTTTAGTATAGTCAATAACTTCATCCTTTATCTTCTGGGATAAATTCTGAGGCGGAATTACACAAGCCGAATCGCCTGAATGAACACCAGCCTCTTCAATATGTTCCATTATTGCTGCAACATAAACTTCTTTCCCGTCGCACAATGCATCAACATCAAGTTCCATTGCGCTGTCTAAATATTTATCAATTAATATCGGGTGATCAGCACTTAATCCTACAGCTTCTGCCATATAACTTCTTAACTCATCATCATTATCAACAATCTGCATCGCTCTTCCACCGAGCACATACGACGGACGTACAAGAACAGGGTATTCAATTTTGCCTGCGATTTCAAGCGCTTCCTCAAAGGAAAACGCAGTGCCCCATTCAGCCGATGGTATTTTAAGTTTGTTAAGTATATGCCCAAACTTTTTTCGGTTTTCAGCTGTATCAATACTCTCCGGCTGCGTACCGAGTATTTTTACTCCTGCATTCTGAAGTTTCATCGCCATATTTATCGGTGTTTGACCCCCAAACTGCAGTATGACACCCATTGGATTTTCTTTTTGAATGATGTTTAATACGTCTTCATAAGTTAACGGCTCAAAATACAATTTATCAGAAATATCAAAATCAGTAGACACAGTCTCAGGATTATTATTGATAATAATAGCTTCGTAACCCTCCTCTTTTAGAGAATATACACTATGCACACAGGCATAATCAAACTCTATCCCCTGACCGATTCTGATAGGCCCACTTCCAACAATTATCACTTTTTTATTATTGTCTGTCGGATTGGATTCATCTTCTGTTTCATAAGTAGAATATAGATACGGTGTGTAAGCCTTAAATTCTGCTGCACAAGTATCAACCATCTTATATGTTGGTAGAATACCATTTTTTATTCTAAAAGTCCGGACTTCTTCTTCGGTGATATTTGTTTTATTAGCAATCTGCATATCTGAAAACCCATGTCTTTTGGCACTTAGTACTGACTCTTTTGTCAGTTCTATCTCTTTTCCTTTTTGATAAACATTCCTCACCTTTTCAAGAAACCACTTGTTGATGCCTGTCAATCTTTTAATTTCGTCCGTTGAAAAGCCCATATGATACGCATCACGTATGTACATCATCCTTTTATGTGTGGGAACCCGCAGATTTTGCTCAATTATTTGTTTATCTGTACATATCTTATCTTTAATATCATTTCCAAGCCCATACCTGCCCACTTCAAGCGATCTTATAGCCTTTTGCAATGCCTCTTCAAAAGTCCTGCCGATTGCCATAGTTTCGCCAGTGGATTTCATCTGTGTACCGATTCGCTTGTCAGCGGTATTAAACTTATCAAACGGCCATCTGGGAATCTTAACGACCACATAGTCTATGGTAGGCTCAAAACACGCTTTTGTTTCTTTTGTAACATCGTTAGGTATCTCATCAAGCGTCATACCAATTGCAATCTTAGCAGCAATACGGGCTATAGGATATCCTGTAGCTTTGGATGCTAGAGCTGAAGATCTTGATACTCTGGGGTTTACCTCGATTATCCTATATTCTCCGGTCTCATAGTTAAAAGCAAATTGAATGTTGCATCCACCTTCCACTTTTAGTGCGCGTATTATCTTAATTGCAGAGGTGCGTAATGTTTGAAAATCATGGTCGTTGAGTGTTTGTGTTGGAGCTGTTACGATGCTTTCACCTGTATGTATCCCCATCGTATCAAAATTTTCCATGGGGCATATTATAATGCAATTATCGTTTTTATCCCTCATTACTTCCAGTTCAAACTCGCCCCAGTCATTAATGCCCAGTATTGCCTCTTCAATCAAAACTTGATTTATGGGTGACATGTTCAACCCGTGCTGGGTGATTTGTTCCAGTTCTATATTAGTTGCTGCAATGCCACCGCCTGTCCCACCTAAAGTATATGCAGGCCTGATAACAACAGGCAATCCTGCTTTAGCTGCAAACTCTTTTGCATCTTCTACTGATTTCACAGTCCTGCTTTTTGGAATTGGCTCGTTTATTTTGATCATCAATTGTTTGAACAATTCTCTGTCTTCGCCTTCCTCAATTGACTTTATTGGTGTACCCAAAACCTTCACATGATATTTTTCTAAAACACCTGTTAGGGATAATTCTATCGTTAAGTTAAGCCCTGTTTGCCCACCCATTGTTCCAAGCAATCCGTCGGGTTTTTCCTTTTTGATGATTTCAGTAACAATCTCTGCAGTTAACGGTTCAATGTAGACTGCATCTGCCATGTCAGGATCTGTCATGATAGTTGCAGGATTAGAATTAACAAGCACCACTTCATACCCTTCTTCCTTTAATGCTTTGCAGGCTTGGCAACCAGAATAATCAAACTCTGCAGCCTGGCCGATGATGATAGGCCCGGATCCTATTACCAGTATTTTTTTTATGTCAGTTCGTTTTGGCATTTTTAATAATCTCTGGATATTTATTTATTATTTGCATTTCCGTTGGACTTAATTTATCCACCATATTTTCTATTTCAATGATATCCATAAATCTTCCTTGTTCAATTTCTTCTTTTTGTATTGTGATTGACCCATCCCAGATTACAGTATACACTTTTCGGTTACAGTTAAACTCATTTGACCTGAATTTGTCTGAAAAAAGAAATTTGATCTTTTGATTATTAATTCCAACTTCCTCGCTCATTTCCCTTAAGGCCGCTTCTTCATAGGTTTCTCCAAACCGTACACCCCCACCCGCCTTCACATCCCACATACCAGGGTATAAATTTTTTGTTTTTTTCCTTTGATGAACATACAATTTCCCTTCTTTGTTTACTATTATTACAGATGCATTTCTATGCAGCATCTTTTTTTCAAGGATAATATCTCCTTCTATCTTTTCAATCACATTATCTTCATCGTCCACTGCGTATAGGTACTCTTTCATTTCAGATCCTTTACAAACTTATCAAATATGTTTTCAATATCCCATGGACCGGGGTTTGCTTCTGGATGCATCTGCACAGATTGTATAGGCAGTTTTTTATGTATCATCCCCTCAACACTCCCGTCATTAAGATTTGTGTAAGAAACTTCTAGGCCTGTACCATCCAGGCTTTCTGAATCGACTGCAAACCCATGATTTTGAGACGTAATGTAAACTTTATTCTCAGATAAACATCTAACAGGCTGGTTAGTGCCTCTATGTCCAAATTTTAATTTGTACGTTTTGCCGCCAAGCGCGTGCGCCACAATCTGATTGCCAAGACAGATGCCTGTTATCGGCAATTCAGCCTGAAGTTCCCTAACTGCATTAATAGCATCTGTTGCATTCTGCGGGTCGCCGGGGCCGTTTGCAACAAAAAGGCCGTTAACTTTCAGGTCGGTGATTTCCGAAGCTTTTGTATTGTATGGCATCCTCCACACATTAATTTTTCTTTTTATGAAATTCTTTATTATGCTCAATTTTACTCCTGTATCGATCATTGCAATTGTTTTTTTGCCTTTTGCGTCGATAAATTCGGGTTTTTTGACTGACACTTTTGGAAGCAGGTTAAATGTTGAGTAATCCGGAAGGTTTTTTGCTTTTTCAATGACTTCGTCTTCATCAATCTTATCTGTGGATGTAACAAGGCAACCGTTTATTACCCCGTGCTCTCTAATTTTTTTTGTAAGCATCCTTGTATCTATACCCGATATTCCAGGTATACCGTATTGCTTTAAGAAATCATGAATCGTGCTGACTGCATTTCTATGGGAATAGAAGTCCTGTTTTTCTCTAACAACAAAACCCTCTGCCTGGACCTTATCAGATTCAAAATTACCAGCCCTTACACCATAATTTCCGATTAATGGATAAGTTAACGTTAATATCTGGCCTTTGTATGATGGGTCAGTTAATGATTCTTCATACCCAATTAAAGAGGTATTAAAAACAACCTCTCCGCAGACTTTTGATTCTGCGCCAAACCCAATTCCGTGAAAAACAGTTCCATCTTTTAATGCAAGCACAGCATACATAAAGCTACCTCATAGTCAAATAGATTTTTTTTATAAAAGAAGAATTTTTCCTGCTTGATAGTTTTTACCATATCAAGAATTTGTAAGAATACTAACCCCTTAATATAGTTTTCTATTTTAGTTCTCGTCGGAAAAAATAGCAAACACTAAGAAGATGTTTAATAGTAAAAAGAGCGTTTAGTTTATTTATAAAGTTTTTGGAAAAAAATGTGTTTAGGGATGCGTATAGTCAAATAAGGTAAATTTCCTCTTTCTACTGTTTTCTATAAAACCGATATCCCCTAGGATATAAATCTTTATATCTAAGTTATCTAGTTATATAACTAGATATAAAATATAAAGAGGTGAAACAAAAATGGGA
>JBDRFR010000170.1:0-7336 GCA_043818675.1 Nanobdellota archaeon | reverse complement strand
ACTGTCGACAAAATGCTACTAAACATACATGCAAGCGATTTAACCAAAGTTTAATGGTTTTTTGACTTAAACCATTAAAGACGACAAAAAGCGCCTTAAATCGAAGATTAGGAAATTGTGTTGAGGTTTATCAAAGCGTTCAAAAGTCTAATACTAAAAACATTTAAATACTTTTCATATTACTTTCAAATCATGGACAGAAAAAAATTATTAAATAAAGCATTCCAAAGAGGGCATCTTCTGAACCTAAAAAACAGATTCTACAAAGACTGGATAAAAAAGTTTATTATTGACGATATTAACGAAGATATTGGTTCAGGGGATATCACATCAGATTCCATTTTTGGCAAGGGCAAACAAGCCAAAGCTCTTATCTATTCCAGATCAGTTGGTATAGTTTCAGGTATTGAAGAAGTAACCTATATACTACAAAATTCAAAAATAAAAGTAACACAATTGTGTAAAGACGGCTCAAAAATAAAAAATGGAACAAAACTTTTATCTATTGAAGGTAACATCAAGGATATTTTGAAAGTTGAACGATCTGTACTGGACATTTTATCAAGAATGTCGGGCATTTCAACAAAAACTCAGGAGATTATTAAAAAAATTGGAGATAGTGCTGCCATTGCACCTACCAGAAAAACACTTAAAAGGTATCCTGACAAGAAAGCTGTTTTTATTGGTGGTGGACTGACGCACAGGCTTGCATTATGGGAATCAATACTAATAAAAGACAACCATCTTTCTTTTCATGGAATTGAATCAGCTCTGAATCTTGCCAATTGCAGCAAAAAAGCAAATTTCATTGAAATCGAAGTTAGAAACAAGCTGGATGCTATTAAAGCTGCAAGAAAATTCAAAGAATTAAAAAGCAGCAAACCCTGTTTAATTATGCTGGATAATATGCCGCCAGATAAAATTAAAAAAACAATAATAACATTAAAAAAAGAAAACCTGCTAGACTATGCATTAATTGAAGCGTCGGGCGGCATTACGCATAAGAATATAAAAAATTACGCTGGTACCGGAGTTGATGTGATCTCTTTAGGGATTTTAACAAATTCTGTCAAGCCCCTTGATATGAAATTAAAGATAAAATGAAAATTGGAATTATTGGCTGCGGAGCGATCGGATCTGTTTTATGCAGATATGTTGATAAAAAAAAAGATCTAAAGCTTGCTGCTATTTGCGACATTGACAAAGCTAAGACAGGCAAAATAAAAAATTTGCTCAAAAGCAAACCTGTAATAACAAATATTGATAATTTGATAAAAAAAACAGACCTTATAATTGAAGCTGTCAGTCCGAAAGTTGTAAAAGATATACTGCTAAAATGCATAAAATACAAAAAAGACTTGATGGTTATGAGCGTTGGCGGATTATTAAAAGATATGAATTTGCTTAAAAAAATCACCAATAAGCTGTACATACCTTCGGGCGCTATTTGCGGCATTGATGGGTTAAAAGCAGCTAACATTGAAAATATCAAAAAAGTAACAATTACTTCAATAAAAAGCCCAAGGAGTTTAGAGGGCGCGCCATACATTATAAAAAAGAAAATAGATTTAAAGAAAATTAAACACAAAAAAACCATTTTTGATGGTAACGCAATTGACGCCATTATCGGCTTTCCCAGCAATGTTAATGTTTCTGCAACATTAAGCCTTGCGGGCATCGGTCCAAAAAAAACAAGAGTTAAAGTCATTGTTGATCCAAACACAAAAAAAAACACGCACATTATTGAAATAACAGGCAGTTTTGGAAAACTTAAAACCATAACTGAAAATGTTGTTAGCCCGCTGAATCCAAAGACTTCTCATATGGCGGTTCTTAGCGCTTGCGCCACTCTGGAACGTTTGACTGGCCATATTAAGATAGGGAACTAGATTTTTTTCCTATCGATATATTTTTAAACATCTTCTGATTCTAAAAAAAGATCATGTATGAATTAATAATTACAGAAAAGCCGGCAGCAGCAAAAAAAATAGCTGAAGCGCTTGCTGATGGCAAGGCGATTAAAGATAATTTAAGCGGCGCGCCTTATTATAAGATTACCAGAGGAAATAAAGATATTATGGTAGCCTGCGCTGTTGGCCATCTGTTTGGCCTTGACCAAAAAAATAATAGTTGGGATTTTCCTGTTTTTGACATTAGCTGGCAGCCAGCTTATGAAAAAAAGAAAGCAGCCGCATACTCTAAAAAATATCTGCTAACGATAAAAAAGCTCTGCAAAGATGCAGACAGTTTCACTGTAGCAACAGATTATGATATTGAAGGCGAAGTTATCGGTTTAAACATCATCAAATACATCTGTAAACAAAAAGACGCATCAAGAATGAAGTTTTCTACCTTAACTAAACCTGATTTGATCGAAGCCTATGAAAACAAATCTAAAACAATAGACTGGGGTCAGGCAAACGCCGGCGAAACACGGCACTTTCTGGACTGGTACAATGGCATCAATTATAGCAGAGCCTTGACAGCTGCATATAAAACAACAGGCGGATTTAAGATCTTAAGCATCGGCCGTGTTCAGGGTCCTGCTTTAAAAATCATAACTGACAGAGAAAATGATATTAAAGTTTTTAAGTCAGTCCCATACTGGCAGATTGAACTGCATGGAACAGCTAAAGAAGATAGCCTGATAGCCTGGCATGAAAAAGACAAATTTTGGGACAAAGCAGAAGCTGAGAAAGTCATTTCAACCACTAAAGGAGCAAAAGAAGGGACAGTTTCCAGGATTGATAAGAACCAATTTAAGCAGTCACCGCCAAATCCGTTTGATCTCACAGCAATGCAGATTGAAGCTTATCGTATTTTTAAAATTCAGCCAAAAGATACGTTGGCAATAGCCCAGGAACTTTACACAGCTGGACATATATCTTATCCAAGAACATCTTCAAACCAATTAACCGATAAAATTGGATATTCAAAAATTATGGATCTACTTTCAAAACAAAAAGACTACACAAGCCTATGCAAAGACCTATTAAAAACCAAATTAATACCAAATAACGGTAAAAAAACAGATCCTGCCCATCCGGCAATTTATCCTACTGGCCTAATCCCTTCATTAGACGACAGGGAAGCTAAAATTTACGACCTTATTGTACGAAGGTTTCTTGCGACTTTTGGGAAGCCAGCAACACGCGAAACAGTAAAGATTATTATTGACGTTAAAAAAGAATTGTTTATTTCAAAAGGCACGCGCACTATTGAAAAAGGCTGGTTTGTCTATTACGGAAATTATGTAAAACTTGAAGAAGAAGAATTGCCGATAGTAAAAGAAAATGACATTATCCAGATTAAAAAAATCATGATGCACGATAAGGAAACACAACCGCCAAAACGTTATACTCCGGCTTCGATTATCAAAGAGCTCGAAAAGAGGGGACTTGGCACAAAAGCAACAAGAGCTTCAATTATTGACACATTATTTCAAAGACATTACGTCCACGGCACAAAATCAATCGAAGCAACAGAACTTGGCATTAACACTATTGAAACCCTAGAAAAGTATGTTCCAAATATCATCGACGAGGCCCTAACTCGGCACTTTGAAGTATCAATGGAAGAAATACGCCAGGGAAAGAAGGAAAAAGACAGTATACTAATCGAAGCAAAAGATGCAATAATAAAAGTAATAACCGATTTTAGAAAACATGAGAAAGAAGTTGGTGAAAGTTTAAAAGAAGCACATTGGAAAGCAAAAGACAGTATGGCAACACTTGGCACCTGTCCTAACTGTAAAGATGGCACTTTAATGATGCGCAAGGGCAAATTTGGCAGTTTTGCTGCATGCAACAATTACCCTGATTGTAAAACCACTTTTTCACTGCCAAACAACGCTATAATTAAACCATCAAAAAACATATGTAAAGTTTGCAGCATGCCCATGGTGCTTGCTATTAAAAGCAGAAAAAAACCAATGGAATTCTGTTTAAGTCCTGACTGCAAATCCAAGGATATTGAAGGAGAAGCAGGCAAACTAGCAAAAGATATCGAACAAGGCAATATTGAAAAAGACTGCCCCAAATGTAAAGGAAAACTCGTTCTGAGAAAATCTATTTACGGTTCATTTTTAGGTTGCGCAAAATACCCTAAATGTAAATACGTGGAAAAATTGGATAATAATAAAAATAAAGAGTAATTCTTCAGGTTTTATGAATAAGATTTTATTGTTAATTTTAATACTGTTGGTAGCGCCGGGTGTAAGCGCAAAACAAGGCCATTTAACTTTGCTTGCTGTAAAAGAGACAGAATCGGGCTTTATTGGCAGCACTGCCGATCTTTATCTGGAGATCAGGCCTGGCTCAGGCAGAGTGTTCCTTGACACTTTTCCATTAACAAAAGTAGACACACAGATTTCCACAAGGTTTGCAAAAGAGATCGCGTGCGATTTCCTTAACAAAGACTGTAGCGGTTATGATTTCATCTATACAATTAAGGCTGAATCAGCAATTGTCGCCGGGCCTTCTGCTGGCGCTGCTGCTGCAATTTTGGCAACCGCCCTTTTAGCCGATTTAGACCTTGATAAGTCTGTCTCAATCACTGGAACAATAAACTCTGGCGGTTTGATCGGCCATGTTGGCGGCATCAAAGAAAAAGTCAGTGCCGGCGCTTCTGCAGGCCTTAAAAAAGTCCTGATACCAAAAGGCGAAAAAATTATTACAGACAATAGTTCTGAAGACATTGTATGGAATGTAATAAATGATACATTAAAAATACTGATAATTAACAGGACCTACCCACAAGAACTGGACTTGGGATTATTTAGCCAGGAAAAAGGAATTATTGTAAAAGAAGTTGCAACTTTAAATGATGCGCTCTATGAATTTACCGGGGTAAAGTATAGAGACGATAACGCAAATTTATCAGTAGACACAAAATATAAAGAGATAATGAAAAAACTGTCAATTGATTTATGCAATAGGACTAATAAGCTGATCCATGACCTGGAAGATATCCCATTTAAAGGCAATTACTCAACTATCAAAGAAACAGCTTTTAATTTATCTGTCAAAGGCAAAATTGCCTTCCAGGATGAGCACTATTACAGCGCTGCAAGCTATTGTTTTGGTTCTAATGTAAAGTACAGCCATTTATATTTAATACAAAAAAATTTCTCACAAAAAGATATTATAAAAAGTATAGCAATCGTAAAAAAAAGCATAGAAGATATGAATAATGCAATGTCAAAAAAGGAAATTATGACCATCACTGATTTAGAGTCTTATGCAGCAATAAAAGAAAGGCTATTAGACGCTGACTACCATTTAAACCAGACCATCGAAAACATCAACAATACTGACACTGCGCTTTACAATTTAGCCTACGCATCTGAGCGTATCCATTCCGCTGTTTCCTGGTATGAATTTTTTAGAAATCTGGGCAAAACTTTTGACTTAAACAAAGACCAGATTAAAAAAACCTGTCATGAAAAGATCATGGAAGCAGAGGAAAGGTATCAGTATCTAAGACTGCTGTTTCCATCATTTTTACCTGAAACCAAAAAGGAAATCAACTATGCATACACTCATCTTGCAAATGGCGAATTTGAATTATGCATCTTCAAAGCAATAACTGCAAAAGCGCAGGCGTCCTCTATATTAAATTTAATAGGTTTAGAAGAAAACAAAACCATGGATATGCTGGAAACAAAATTAGAAATTGTCAAAAAATCCATTATAAAAGAAGACAAAGAAGGTATTTTCCCGATTATGGCCTACTCATATTATGAATATTCAAATTCCCTAAAAGAAACCGACCTTTATTCTGCTTTACTTTACGCAGAATACGCTCTTGAATTTGGCAATTTAAATATGTACTTTAGAAGCCCAAAAAACATTAGGTTTTTTCCAAGGATTGATGAGAAATTCTGGATTTTTGTGGCAGGAATGATATTTGGCATAATACCCGCTTTATTTTACCGTAAATATAAACCCAGGCAAGATACTTTTGCAAGTACCCTGCTGGGAAAAAAGAGGTGATAGATCACCAAATTTTGGTTGTGAAGCTTATATTTAAACTTTTCGAAAAGGCGAGTATTTTAAAGTAGTAACAAAATGGTGGTTAATAAATGCCTTTTTTTAATATGGGTAATCCTGTTTAGCGGATGCAGTTTAAACCCGCCTGATAACGCAATAAGCATTATTCCAAGGGAAGAAAATTCTTTCATCGATGCCCATTTTTGCAGGACTGAAAACTGCAGCAAATACCTGATTAAATACATAAATGGATCAAATTCTATTCATTGTGCTTTTTTTGATTTAGACCTGGATGATGTAATCAGGATGTTAAACAAAAAAAGTAAATCTTCAGATGTAAAAGTAGTAATTGATAATGAGAACAAAATTGAACATGTATCCGGTTCAGGAATAAGATACGATACTAAAAGCCAGTACAGCCACAATAAGTTTTGCATATTTGATGCTGAAGTGGTTTTTACCGGTTCGTTTAATCCAACTGACAGGGGCAATAACAAAAACGATAACAATATAGTAATCATCAGATCTGCTTATCTTGCCAAAAACTATGAAGACGAATTTAAAGAGTTATGGAATAAAACTTTTGGCAAAGGAAAAAAGGTTACATACCCTGTTATCTACTTAAACCATACCAGAGTTGAGAACTATTTCTGCCCTGAAGATGATTGCGCTGACCAGATAATAAAAGTTATAGGAAAAGCCAAAGAAAGCATCTACTTTATGACATTCAGTTTCACACACGAAGAGATCGCTGATGCGATTCTGTTTAGAGATATAAAGATTAAAGGTGTTTTTGAAAAAACCCAGGCAGGCTCAGACTACTCTCAGTATCAGCGTTTTAAAGATTTCGGGCTGGACGTTATAAAAGACAACAATCCCGCAAATATGCACCATAAGGTGTTTATTATTGATGAAAAGATTGTCATCACGGGCTCTTTTAACCCTTCCAAGAACGCTGATACGGAAAATGATGAGAATATTCTGATAATTTATGATGAACAGATTGCTTCACAGTATTTGGATGAGTTTGAAAGGGTTTGGAATGTTTGAGGGATTGATTATTTTTTTTGGGGATAAGAATAGTGTGAATATGCACCATAAAGCACTTTGAATAAAGACTTTATAACAAATGAAAGTATAAATAATTACCCTTTTTGTTGGGCATATTATGTCAAGAATTTGTTTATTTAAAGTTTTCTTAATAATATACTCTGTTGGGTGCGTGTACTAATTTAAGGTTAAGTTACTGCTATCTCATTTATCAACGGGTTATTTTTAATCCCATAATGCGCATCCATTTGTTTGTTGATATATTCTGCCCTTAGATGAACCATATAATTTGCATT
>JBDRFR010000169.1:0-3281 GCA_043818675.1 Nanobdellota archaeon | reverse complement strand
CACCTTTTGCCTCTTTTTCGGTACCCACACAATATGATATTTACATTCCCATACTGTATGTGTTAAACTACTTTTCATACCTTGCTCCTTTCGTTAAACGGTATTGAAACAGCTTTAACCGTTTATTTTTTCCGAAAGGAGAATAAAATGAAAAATACCCAAGAAATTAACTTCCTACAAATACTAATACTTACAATGCCAATGGTTGGTGTTATTATTGGAGCGATACTACAACATATATTTTCAAGCAGATCATCATCTGAAAAACACCTTAAAGAATTAGAAACACAAGCTTACATAGATTTTATCAAAGCTGCAGCAAGAATAAATAGCGCGCAACGAGAAAAAAATGTTCAGAAAGAAGAAGAACATGCCAAGCTAATGCTCGATGCAAAAACAAGAATATGTGTTTATGGGGAAAAAGACGTTGTTTCTAGTATGGCTAACTTTTGGCGCGAGGGTGCTAAATTAACAAATCCTTCTGAAATGAAAAAATTTATAGAAATTATAAAGTCCATAAGGAAAGCAAACAAGATAAAGGAAATCGAGGATAAAAATATCAGCCAATTATTATTTAGTTTAGATTTATAAAAACCTATAACAAATCAATGCATCGAATAAAAAAATGAAAGAAAATAAAAATACCCCTAAAGTCTTTATTTCGTATTGCTGGTCATCAGAAGAACATGAGCAATGGATTATTCATATAGCAGAACGTCTAGTCGAATCGGGCGTCAATATATTGTTAGACAAATGGGATTTAAAAGAAGGTCATGACAAATTTGCCTATATGGAAAGTATGGTTACGGATGCCAGCGTTTCAAAAGTATTAATTTTCTCCGACCAAAAATATAAGGAAAAAGCAGATAAAAGATCCGGGGGCGTGGGCGCTGAATCTCAAATAATTTCAAAGAAAATCTATGATAAAGTCAACCAGAATAAGTTTATACCAATTGTGCTTAAATTTGATAATGATGGACATGCTTGTCTTCCTGTTTTTCTTTCTAGCCGTATATATGTTGATTTCTCTACTCCTGAAAGCATTAACAATAACTGGGAGAAATTATTAAGAATAATTTTCGAAAGACCTATATATAAAAAACCTAAGATTGGTGCTCCTCCTGCATATATTTTTGACGAACAAACTAATTTTGTTTCGAACAGAGAACAATTGGAGAATTTTAAAAGTTCAATCCTTCAAAATAAAAGCAATTATTTAATGATGGCTCGTATATTTCTTGAAAAATTCATTGAAAATCTTGAAAATTTCAGAATAATCTCTGAAACCAACTCTCTAACCGATGAAATTTTATTATCAAAAATTAATGATATACTTGCAAGTAGAAATGAATTATGTGAATTTTTTGATATTGCTATAGCCTATAAAAATGATCCTGAGCTATTTTCTATAATTCTTGATTTTACAGAAGAATGTTTAAAATACAATTATCCCCCCGAAAATCAACAAAATTATTCTAGAGTTTTTTGTGAAAACTACTCTTTTTTTAATCATGAAATGTTCATTTATCTCATTTCTTTCTTCATAAAATATAAGCGTTTCGAAGCTGTAAATAAATTTCTATCTCATGAATACTATATCCCTTCCTCTTTGGCAAGAGGACAAAATACCCTTGGGTTATATAATGATGTTTTTTATAGCTTTAGTAAAATCCTAGAGCAAAAAAATAGCAATTTAAATCCTAAAAGATTAAGTCCAACTGCTGACTTATTTAAGCAACGAGCTAATTTAAAGAAAATAACCTTTCAGGAGTTTATGCAAACCGACTTTATTTTTAAGAACTATCGTTCAAAATGTTGCATTTTCTGAGTGGTATCCCGTAAGCTTAATATATTCTAGTTACGCAAGAACCTTCGAGTTGTTTGCTAGGGCAAAGAATGATGGAGCTTTTGAAAATATAAAGTTAATTTTAGGAATATCAAGTCGCCAAGAGCTAAAAGAAAAATATGATGAAGCTATGAGTGGCACAAGGGCACAAAGATGGAGCCCATTAACATTTCATTCCCATGTGTCTTTCAAAGATTTAATGAATTATGATGAAATTACTAAAATAAAAGCATAACAACGCACTACACCTGACTGTTACCCGCCGCCTTTCGGCGTCGGTTACCAGCAGGTGAGTTTGGATGTTATGGTGTGTAATAAAAAAGGGGTGAATCATGAAGAAGATAAGAATTGTAAGCAAAGAGCCATGCCTTATAATTAGTCGTGGAGCTTTTCATTCAGACAAAGTAGTATATATTTGTTGTGCTAACAAAAAACATAAATATGATAGAAATAAATCAAGAATTGTGTATATCGGGGCAACTAAAAGGGGGGCCAAAAGATTTTCTAATAGTGTCGTATACAAAGGAAAGAATATACTGGACCGTTATGGAATTAATCAGATTAAAGTTTATACGGTAACATGTAGAGGGGTTCGAGGAACAAAAATTTGGCAAAAATTAGAGGATGCATTTCTATATAATTTTCTTGAGGAATATGGTCGCATACCAATCTTAAATAAGCAATGCAGATCTAAACGCAAAAAAGATGTCTCAACTTTTTTTCCGGAATCAAGGATCGATGAGATTATAGATTATTTCTCCAATTTGAAATCTTAGAATAAAAAACCATAACCACTCATTTCACCTAACTGGTGGGAGCGCGCAAAGAAGTCCATCCCAGTAGGTGAATTCGGCTGTTAGGAGACAATAATTAAAATGAATATGGGAACACTTCATACTTTACAAACTGTATGTAATATTATTATAGTCGTTGGAATATTTGCTACTGGACTTGCTGGTTTTGGGAACTATTATTTCGGAAAAAAAATAACTGAACTAAAAGATCAAAAATCTATTGAAGAGGAAAAAAACTTAAATACTAAAATTGAAACCCTTTTAAAAGGAAATGAAAAACTAAAATCTGAGCTTGCTCCTTTTAAGAAAATTGCTGAAGAAAAATTTCCTAACGAAAGTATTCAAGCAGCATTGAATAAGCTTAGTGAAGAACTTCACAATATTAACCAAAAAACTGCAAAAACAGTATTTAAAATTGAGCGTGCTAACAAGCAACAACTACCCTCAGGAGAGTTTGAAACAAAAATTCAACTAAAGCCGATGGGAACAAATGTCATACCTTTATGAAAAGCATAACTTGAATACCCCGCCTTTAGGCGGGGATGAAAAGTTATCCTTTTCGTAAGAAAAGGAAAAGAGTAGAATATATGCATGAGCATTAAACGAGCAAGCCATGCAGTATATGATACCAAATATCATCT
>JBDRFR010000168.1:0-6901 GCA_043818675.1 Nanobdellota archaeon | reverse complement strand
ATAGAACAAGGCTTTTAACCTTGCCCAAAGATTGTAACTTACAATCTTTGTTGCTATTTCAGCTCTTCTACCAATTAAGGTATAAGCCTTAAGAGCATCACCATATTTATTCTTAAAGACAAAATTAACATTTTCTATCCTATTTCTTTTATTATATATTTTTTGTGGAAACTTTTTCATTAATTTACGTCGAATCCTCCCTCTTTTTGCTCCTTTTCTAACAGGGGCCATACTTCTTATTCCCTGTTCTTCAAGCCATTCATGGTAATGTTCACAATCTCCTTTTTTGTCATAAACCACTGTTGTTGGTTTCTTCTTTATCTTTTTCCATAAGGATTTTAGCATTGCTAATTCATCTTTCCTCATAAGCCTAAGTTCCCACCCTAATATAAAATTCTTCCATGAAATAAGCTGTAACCTAGCAAAACCACGACGTGAATAAGAAGCAAGAATCCTTTTTATGTAATAGGGGCTAGCCCTTATTGTTTGTAATCCAGTCATATCAGCAGAAGCAACAAAATTCTTTGGCAGCAAAGGCAAAACTAGGAGAATAGCAACGGCTTCTAAGAACGGCTTTAGTCTTTTTTCTTCTTTGCACAGTGTTCCTTCATCTGGTATTGATTTTAAACCAATATATTCAGGTAATTTTGTGTTTGGTAGCCACGCAACAAATTCAGTATAAGAATCACAATAACGGCGACAAAATATTAACATAATAGCATGTTGCCATACTTCATATGTTTTTGGACTATGTTTATGCCAATAGCTTGGTAATCCAAGTTTACGAAAGTTTTTCCGTAACAAATTTATACTTCTTTTCCAATCAACCATTTGTGGGTCTCCCCACCACCAACGTTTTATTGATCATAGAACATTGAGTGGGGAAACCCACTAATATAACTTTTCAATATCGCCAGATTTCAATAATATTTATATATTGTAATGGTTTTTAGCTGATAAATGATATACGGGGTGACAGGAATCTTTGGATCAGGCAAAACCACAGTTGCAAAGATACTTTCAGAGAATGGTTACATACATGTAAATGCAGACAATATTGGCCATCACCTGCTTAAGAGAACTGAAATTAAAAGTAAGATTGTAAAAAGATTTGGAAAAAAGATTCTAACAAATAATAAAATTGACAGAAATAAACTCAAAAAGATAGTATTTTATAATAAAAATGAATTAGTTGAATTAAACAAGATTATACATCCTCTAATTCTAAAAGAAATAAAATTAAAAATTAAAAACCGTAAGAACGTAATAATTGATGCGGCATTATTGATTGAGTCAGGTGCTTTAGGCTTTATCGATAAGTTAATTGTCGTAAAAATAAATAAGGTCCAGCACATAAACAGGCTTAATAATAAGAAAAAATATACAACTGAAGAAATTCAAAACATTCTGAAATCTCAATTAAATCAAAAAGAAAAGCTTAAATACGCAGATATCATTATTGACAATTCTAGGAGTATCGACAGTACTAAAAAACAAATATTAAAACACGTAAAATGTCAAAAATAGCGATTTATCCGGGAAGTTTTGACCCAATTACAAATGGTCATTTGGACATAATAAAACGCGCTCAAAAAATTTTTGACACACTGATAATTGCAGTAGGCGAAAACCCCAAAAAAAAATATCTATTCACACTTAAAGAACGTGTCGATTTAATAAAAAAGTCTGTTAAAAACCAGAACATTGAAGTTGAAGCCTTCACAGGCCTTATGATCAATTATGCCAAATCAAAAAAAGCCAAGGCAATTGTCCGCGGATTAAGAGCGGTTTCTGATTTCGACACAGAGTTTCAAACAGCTCTGATGAACAGAAAATTATGTAATGATATTGAATCTGTTTTCTTCATGACAAGGGGTATGTATTCATACTTAAGCGCTTCAGTTGTAAAAGAAGCTGCAAAATTAGGTGCTGATGTTAAAGGTATGGTCCCGACGATTGTTGAACAAAAACTTAAGAAAAAATTGGGTCATAAATAGACTGTGATAATATCTTCGGCGCTTCCCCTAGCAATTGTTTTTTGAAGTTCCACTTTTACATTGTCCAGGTTTTCATCAACAATGGATTTTATGATATTTAATGTTACTGCGCATAATTTTGGGCAATCTTTTACGTTTTTGCCAAAAATGCATTTGGTATTTCTAAAAACTAATTTTCCATCATCTTCTTCCAAAAGGTTAAAATTGCCTCCCAATTTATTCATGGCATCAATGATTGAATCCACCAGCTGGCCCTTGATTAGAATGGTTGTACCATAAAATCTTCTATATATATCTGATATATGCTTCCCTGTTTTTTTGGAAAATCGCTCTATTGTACTCTTTGCATCAAGATTTTTACACGTATCAATAATCATATCTTTAAAGAACTTTAACTGGTTGATATCGACAGGTATGTACCAGAGTTTTGCCATTCCAAACTGTTTAAAATCAATTTTGGCTTTTTCTTTTACAACTGCCAGATATTTTGTAAGTGTGACCCTATTAATGCCTAAAAATTTGGCAAGTTCTGATGATGTAACACCTAATGGGCTTTTTTTGATAAAATCTATTATCGATGTTTCTATATTTTTTTTCATTAATTTCCCCCTGATTGTATTTAGTTTATCGCTCATATATAAAGGTTATCATTATTGATTATCAATAACCGAAAAGTTTATATATAACGTACCCCAGTTATAGTAATAAAATCCATTGGAGGTGTTTACACATGGAAAAAAAAGTGAGTCATTACTCCTTTATTGTTGGAGTAATAATTGCTGTAGTATTAGGCCTTGCAGTTCCAATTGGCGATAGCATAACAGCAGTTCTAACCTCGTTGTTAGTGGTGTTAGGATTGATTGTTGGGTTTATGAACGTAACTGGCAAGGAAACACAAGACTACCTTATGGTGGCAACCGTACTGGTTATTGTCTCATTTGCAGGTTCTGCCAGTGGTACACTGGGCGGAGTCATGTATGTCGGACAATATCTTGAAGGTGTTTTCAAAGCTATAATGGCATTTGTCGTTCCAGCAACGGTTGTTGTTGGCCTAAAAAGCATTATGGCTATGTCAAAAACAAAATAAATTTTTTATTTTTTTTTATTTTAGCAAATTTTTTATATTTCTTATAGTTTAATATCATTGATGAAAGATATTAAATTTATTGGCAGTGCCATATATCTTAGGAGCAGCAATATTCTTGTTATATCAGACATCCATATTGGATATGAAGAGTCGCTTGCCAAAAAAGGAATTCTGATGCCAAAATTTCAACTTGAAGAATTAATAACCCAGCTTAAAAAGATATTCAATGTAATTGATAAGCCGCCGGATAAGATTATACTAAACGGTGACGTAAAACATGAATTTGGAAAGATCTTAGCTGAAGAATGGAGATATTTGTTAAATTTTTTTAATTATTTAAAGAATAACGCCAAAGATCTTATTTTAATCAGAGGCAACCACGACAAGCTCCTGAGTCATGTTGCAATAAAAAGCAGTATAAAAATCAGGGATTTTATTATAATAGGTGATATATTGATCACACATGGTGATAAACTGGTAAAGATCCCAAAAAAGATTAATACTATTATAATCGGCCACCAACATCCCTCCATAAGGTTAACTGATGATTTGAGAAGTGAGATTTTCAAGTGCTATTTAATTGGCAGATGGAAGCTAAAAAATCTTATAGTCCAGCCTAGTTTTCATAAATTGACTATAGGCACCAATATTTTATCGCAAAATTTTATTAGCCCGTTTCTCAAGAACATATCTAATTTTGAAGTAATTACTGTATCCGATAGATTATACAACTTTGGAAAATTTAAGAACTTAATTGAATAATTTTGACAATATATCAGACTTTGTGATAACACCTTTGAGTTTCCCATTATCTGAGACTAGTATTAATGAATAAAATTTCAGCAAATCCGAAATTACTGAAATGGAAGTATTTTTGGATATCACTGGAGGTGAATCCTCCATCACTGATACAATGCTCTCTTTCTTTTTTTCAAGAATGGATGTTAATATGGTAGATTCTGATATTAGCCCTATACTTTTATCTCCTTCAATTACAGGCATTTGCGAAATATTATTTTTTTTCATTTTAGCTATAGCCTGCTTAATGTCCTCTTGTGGTGAGATAGATATTATTCTATTGGTCATAATATCTTCAGCTTTTGCTTCCTTTTCTTTGCTCAGATTATTCAAAGCGCCAAATATTTTTTGAGCATTTGAATAGGTTGGATCCAGCCTCCCAGCTTCTATTTTTGCTATCAGGCTTTGGCTTACCTGCGCATGCGAAGCAAGCTGACCCTGGGTCATACCCAGCTTTTTCCTGATTTGTTTAATTTCACCTATCTCTATTGACATATGTTTAAAGAATATTATCCACTCATATTTATTCTTTTTGGAATTTAACAAAAGATTCATTGAAATATTCCAATCAGAATATTTTTATCAACAACGTTTTTAAAGAACCATAATCCAATTTTAAATTATGAATTCTGTGGAGGGATAAAAATGGTAAAAAAATATACAGTCTCAAGTGAAAGTGTAACTGAAGGTCACCCGGATAAGATTTGCGACATGATAAGTGATGCGATCCTGGATGATTTATTAAAACAAGACCCAAACAGCCGTGTTGCTGTTGAAAGCTTGACAACTACCGGAACAGTGCATGTTTCCGGCGAAGTTACAACTAATGGCTGGGCCAATGTTCAAAAGATTGTAAGGTCAACGCTAAAAGAAATCGGATATACTAACCCCGAATTTGGCATTGACTACGAAGACGCAGGTGTTTGGGTAAGTATCCACGGACAAAGCCCTGACATTTCCCAGGGCGTCACTGAAGGAGAAGGTGAAGACAAAGACCAGGGCGCTGGCGACCAGGGTATGATGTATGGTTATGCATCTGACGAAACTGAAGAACTAATGCCACTACCGATAACTTTGGCTCACAAATTAACTGCAAAGCTTGCAGAAGTGCGAAAACAGGGAATAATAAAAGGCATTGGTCCGGATGGTAAATCCCAGGTTACAGTTTTATACGAAGATGATAAACCAGTCAAAGTTACATACGTAGTAATTGCTCAGCAGCATCTGGAAGAAACATCGGTTGAGGATTTGCGAAACCAGATTATTGAAAAGGTTATAAAACCTGTCTGCGGCTTTTTTATTGATGATAACACAAAAATTCACATCAATGCGACCGGCAGATTTGTAGTAGGCGGTCCGGAAGGGGATACTGGTTTAACCGGGAGAAAAATTATTGTCGATACCTATGGCGGTGTTGGAAGGCACGGTGGCGGCGCATTTTCAGGAAAAGATCCTAGCAAAGTGGACAGAAGCGGTGCCTACATGGCAAGATACGTTGCAAAAAATATTGTTGCTGCTGGCCTTGCCAAGAGATGCGAAGTACAGTTAAGCTATGCAATAGGCATAGCTAAGCCTACAAACGTTAATGTTCAGTGTTACAGCACAGAAACTATCCCAGAAGAACAAATTCAGAAAGCTGTTCTAAAGGTTTTTGATCTACGGCCTAAAGCCATCATTGAACAACTTAATCTCAGGCGGCCTATATACAAAAAAACTGCTGCCTATGGGCATTTTGGTCGGGACGACCCGGATTTTACCTGGGAAAAAACTGATAAGGCAGAGGATTTAAAAAAAGCATGCGGATTATAATTTTTTTTATTTTTGTCTTACATTTTTATTGATCATAATTTGGAAAAGGCCTGCCAATTTCCTTGGGTGCCATATTCCTCCAGTGGTCAAATTCTTTTCCTAATACGCTGCCAATAGCATTTACACAGATGGCATGATCTTCTGGATAATGCGTTGCTATTATATTATCCATGACTTTTGGATTTACTCCACCCCAATGCGGAAATCTTTGTTCATCATATACAACTCTCTCCCATATATGTTTGTTATCAAGTGTTGTAGCCTTGCCTCCTGCTAAATTCACAGCTATGTACGCCCCAACCAAATCAAAGGGAAATCCTAACTTTTCGAGGAGCCTCCCTTCAACATATACAGTTGGATCACCGTCCACAACACTGGCACACCTTACTGCTGTGGATTCTAAAACCCTTTTTTGATTATTCTTAAGCGCAGTTCTTATTACATCATAATAGACAGACTGACATATATACTCAACATCAAAGCCGCCCTTTCTTTTGGTATAACCATCCGGCACTTCCATGGACCTAAAACCATCTCTTCGGATAGGCTTTCTTATTATTCCATGATCAGAGACTTCCATATATCCTCCATTTTTATTCCTTAATATTTTATAGATAACATTATTAAGTCTATCTCCAATAATGCCGCCTATGTATTGTTTAACCCTAACATCCCTCTTAGCATATTGAAAAAATAAGATACTATATCCATGAACTAGTCTTCCACCTTCACGATTGGTACTACCTTCCCACTGATCAATAAAACAGATTATTTCTGGTGATAACCCACTAAACGCCGTCACTTTTTTTGGTTTTCCTGGACTTTCAGCGATAATTAGTGTTTCACAGCCGTTTGATTTTAAGACTTCTCCTAAAGATTCAGCATAGTCCCCTTCTACCTTATCTGTCCGGTCTCCTTGGTCATCATCTTCAATTACCCCGAAGGTAGCACCAAGTTTATTGACTATATCTTTATCTGCATCGATTACCAATCCTACAAGTTTTTCTGAATGTTCCCATACTGCCAAATTTATCACTAATCATGCAAAAATATTACAGCCTTAAGAAATGAGCAACTACTAAGGTAAAACCGAAAAAAGCAAATACTACCTAATCCAGTGACATGTTCTATGCTGAGTTGGAGACAAAAACTAAGAAATGCTGAACTTGAAAATTCTCGTAAAGAAGCAATTATTAATAAACAAGAAGAA
>JBDRFR010000167.1:0-6177 GCA_043818675.1 Nanobdellota archaeon | reverse complement strand
TTCTTCTTGTTTATTAATAATTGCTTCTTTACGAGAATTTTCAAGTTCAGCATTTCTTAGTTTTTGTCTCCAACTCAGCATAGAACATGTCACTGGATTAGGTAGTATTTGCTTTTTTCGGTTTTACCTTAGTAGTTGCTCTCCAGCTAAAATCTGCTTGCTGTTGTTCTCCAATTATTCCTTTAACACACTCCAATGCCATTACATAATCCACTTTGGCAGTTTCCATCGGACTCATATAAGTTTGATGCATAACTTACGGGATTCCTATTGTTTATTTAAATTTTTCTAAGCTGCTTCGCCTACAAAAAATCTGTTTATAAGCTTTAATCAAAACTTTTATAAACTATATAAAAAATAACTAATCAGGGGAATATTGCATGGATGAAGTTCACGACGAATGCGGCATAGCAGCTATATCATTGAAAAATGATGGCAAAGCCTTGTTTTATCTTTATAGGATGCTTCTTAACCTTCAAAACCGCGGTCAGCTTTCTGCCGGAATTACAACTTATAATAACAAACGCCATCAATTAATCGACACCTACCGTAACATTGGTACTGTTAATGAAGTTTTCAAAACATCCAACTTGCAGAAGAGCATGGAGATATTTCGTAGATATTCTGGTAGTAAGGGTATTGGCCATGTCCGGTACGCGACCTGCGGTGGTAATGATAAGGCCCACGCGCAGCCGTTTGAGCGCAAGCATGGCCGGATGTGGAAATGGTTTAGTTTTTGTTTTAACGGTAATCTCGTCAATTTTGAAGAATTAAAAAAGATTCTAGAGGAAAAGACCGAATACCATTTTACCCAAAATAACGATACAGAGATAATCATGCATTATTTAGCGCGTGCCCTAAAAGGCTTTAAAAAGCCAGAATTGGTTGACGTTTTCCATAAATTAAGCGTCAAGTTTGACGGTGCCTATAATATCTCTTTTATTAACGCTTACGGCGACCTTGCGGTTACCCGCGGCCCTTTAGGTATCAGGCCGTTAAGCTATGAAATCCGTGACGGTAATCTGTTTGCAGCTTCTGAAAGTAACGCGTTAATAAATATCGGCCTTCATAATTTTAAATCTCTTGAACCCGGCTGTATGCTTACAGCAGAAAACGGCTCGGTTAAGATGCAGAGATACGCAAAATCCAAAAGGAAGGCCCATTGCATGTTTGAATGGGTATATTTTGCCAATGTCGGGTCTGTCCTGGACGGTAAATCTGTTTATGTTGCGCGTAAAAATCTTGGCAGGGAGCTTGCCAAGCTTGAACCGGAAAATATAACATCTGAGCATATTGTGGTTCCTGTGCCAGATACAGCAAAAGCCGCAGGTGATTCGTTTGCGTACGAACTTGGTATTCCATCGATGGAAGGGTTGATACGTAACAGGTTTGTTGGCAGGACGTTTATTGAGGCAAGCTCAAGGGAAGATAAGCTTCAGAGTAAATTTACAACGCTTAAAGAAATTTTAGAGGGTAAGAAGGTCCTGCTTGTTGATGATAGTATTGTTCGTGGCTCTACGTCAAAACAGATTGTCAGGAATCTAAAACTTATTGGTAAGGCAAAAGAAGTCCATATTAGGGTAACCTGCCCGCCAATAAAAGCGCCTTGCTTTTACGGAATTGATATGTCTACAGTAAGTGAATTGCTTGTCCCTCATTACGAAAAAGAGCTCGATCCTGATAAAACTTCTCAACAGGTATTGGATAAGATAGCGCATGATATGGGCGCAGATTCTTTATTGTTTAATAATGTTGAAGGACTGATTAAAGCAATAGGTCTGCCCAAAAAAGATATGTGTCTTGCCTGCCTTACAGGTAAATATCCCACCGAATGCGGGCGCAAAGTTTATTGCAAAGCATTGCAGCAATATAAATCCGGCGAGTCCAAAGGAAAACGAAGTTACGAATGGTAATCTTTAAATAATCTACTGTTAATCTAATTTTAGTGAGGTGCTATTTATGGCAAAAAAGAAAAAGGAAATTAAAGATATTCAACCGCCGGTTCAACTTCCCCAAATTCCCGATATTAAGGAATTGCCAAAAGATATTCAGGACAAATTAAAGCAGATCAAGCTAAAGCTTGAAAAATTCCAAAAAAAAATTCTGGAAAAATTTGACAAATATATTATAGGTATAGCATTACTGCCACCTCCTAAGCCAAAAGAAGGCGACATGATTAATAAGGATGAAATTTCTGTGCTGATCCTGGTCGATGATACAGACAGCAAAAAAATGAGCAAGCAGGAGCTGCGTTCCAAATTAACAGCCATAATTGGCGAAGTGGCAAAGGGAATTGATAAGAATATTAAGCCTGAAGTTGTTTTATTATCTGAATTATGGCAGTCATGTTACGATGCCAAATATGACCTTTTACAGTTAATAGCCATGGGGGCGCCTGTTTATGACCAGGGTATGTTATCAGCGATAAAAATCGCAGAAGTTCATAAAAACATGGTCTTAAAAAAGTTTGAGCGCTACATTGTAAGTTACGTTCTTGCAGGCTCTTTAGTTCAGGGCCGCGCAACAAAAACAAGCGATATTGATGTCTGGATAGTAATCGATGATACTGACGTTAAGCGAATGACCCGTGCAGAACTAAAAGATAAGCTTAGGGCTATCATTATCGGAATGGGGATTGAAGCAGGCGAAATCACTCAGATAAAAAATAAGATCAATATCCAGGTTTATATCTTAACAGATTTCTGGGACAGTTTAAAAGAAGCTAATCCCATCATCTTTACATTGCTTCGTGACGGTGTTCCGTTCTACGACCGCGGTATTTTTATGCCCTGGAAACAATTACTTCGCATGGGCAAGATCAAGCCAAGCGCCGAAGCAATAGACATGTTTATGGCATCCGGCGAACAGATGCTTAGGAGAGTGAAAAACGAGCTTAAGAACATTGGCATGGAAGATATTTACTATTCCATCTTAACGCCTTCTCAGGCAGCGCTGATGTTATACGGTGTGCCTCCTCCTGCACCAAGGGAAACAGGGGAACAGATGAAAGAAATTTTTGTCAAAAAGGAGAAATTGCTGGAGGCAAAATATGTTGATATCCTTGAAAAAAATATTGATATTCGAAAAGATATCGAACACGGCATCAAAAAGGAATTAACAGGAAAAGAGGTTGACGAATTACTAAAAAGCGCCGAAGAATATCTAAAAAGGATAAAACGTTTGTTCACTCAGATAGAAAAAATGAAAGAAGAGCAGGATATCATCAACATTTACGATACAATTGTAACAATTATCAGGGACGTTCTTCGCATGGAAGGTATTGAAAAGATTGAAGATGAAGAAGTGGTCAAGATCTTTGAAGACGAGCTTATCAGCCAGGGCAAAATCCCTGCAAAATTCCTGCGGATCTTAAACGAGCTACTTAAAGCTAAAAAAGATTATGAGGAAAAAAAGTTGTCAAAACAAGAGGTTGAAAAAGTAAAGAAATCATCAAGGGAATTTATCAAGTTTGTAGTTGAGTATATGCAGCGCAAGCGGGGCAAAGAGCTCGAGCGCGCTAAGATCCGCGTCAAGCACGGCGATAGGTACGGCGAGGTAATATTGCTCGGTAACGATGCCTTTATCATCCACGATATCGATAAAGAAGAGAAGGAACTAAGCAAAGCCAAACTCACAAAAGACGGCGGCCTTGCAACTATTGAAACAGCCTCTTTAGAAGATCTTGAGAAAGCTCTATCAGCTGTTGAGATCCCGCCAAAAGTATTCATCAAGGATAAGATATTTGAGGACTTAAAGCGCGTGTTCGGTAAAGACGTAGAAGTTTTGATTAATTATTGATTGGAAGTTGGCTTAACTTTTGCAATAATTTTCTCATATCTGTTATCCATAGATCTATTAGGTACATCAACAGGTTCAAGAATTGCTGTATCAATTCCGTGTTGTGCTCTTACAACATCGTAAGCGTTACGTACTTTTTCATGTGCATCTTTTCTGACCTGTAGATCTACCCATAATCTACCATCTCCAATATCCTGCAGGTCTTGCTCCTGGTAAGCTACTAATTCATACAGGCTATACCCATTCACAATATCTCCAGTCCTTTCAGCAAGGTATAATCTGGCAGGCTTGATTGCATCTGTAGCGCTGCCGACGACAAGTTTACCTATGTACCCATCCCTTAGCATCTGTTCTCCCAGTGCTGTTAAAAAATCAACAGGTTTGAATCTTGGTTTTTCCCTCATATACTATCGTTGTTAATCCTTCCTTTATAAATTTATCTTTTTTGTAACTACTGTATTGTAGTCTTTTAGTGTGGTCTAAACAGAGAGATATAAAAATAGTTTTCATGCCACTAAAGAAACATTTATATATAATCTATTATATATCTACTATAGGTGATATATAATGGGTACAACAACAATCCAATTGGACAAATCTTTAGTTAATTCATTGAAGGAAGTGAGAGAGTATCCACGGCAAACGTATAATGAACTGATCAAGAATATGGTTCAGGTATTTAGGGATATAAAGAAAAAAAATCAATATGATGAATTTCTTCACAAGATTCAACAAGCCAAGATGAAGGCGTTGTGGGATAATAAGGAGGATGAGTCCTGGCAAAATGCCTAAAGCAGGAGAAGTAGTGCTGACAAAAGTGCAGTTTACAGACACTTTTGAGATTAAAAAAAGGCCTGCACTGGTATTATTTGACGAATTTGATAATGTGGTAGTCGCAGGGATAACCAGTAATTTACAAATGGATGGGATTCCTTTGACAAAAAAGGAAGGAGCTGTAAAAGATAGTGTTATAAAGCTGAATTATATCTTTACAGTTTCTGAGGTGATGATTGAGAAGGTGTTGTTTTCTTTATCCGCGCAAAAAAAGCGTCTTGTCTTTGATGGGTTAATCGATAAACTGAAAGGATTGAGATAATTCTTATCCAAATCGCTATTCTTTTTATAAATAGTATAACCTGTTGTAGTTACTTAACTGCAACTAACATGGAGAAATATTACTTCCTATCGGTATATTGAACGTACAGACCAAAACATTCTTTATTATAACTCTATTCTAGTTATATCGGTGTAAATAACAAATTAGTGCACAACTTTTTTCTATTATAATTTTTTGAACCGAAACCAAAGCTGGTTTTTTAAAATATAGTATTAACAACAACTATCTTTATAAATTAAATAGACTTATACTCCTATTGAGGGGATAAAGATTAAAACCGGATTCAAAGCAACAGACGCGATGACCGAGAAACCTATTTTTCTAAAATCTAGTGATTCTTTACAAACCTGCGCTGAGGAGATGGACAGGCATCATGTCGGCGCAATTATCATTAAGGACAACGGTAATATTATGGGCGTTCTTACAGAACAGGACATTGTCAGAAAATGCGTCGCCAAAGGACTTAATCCGATTGATAAAAAAGTATCAGAAGTCATGGAAACAAATCTGATTACTATCTCTCCTGACATTGACATTTTTGATGCGTTGATGAAAATGAAAGATTTCAATATCAGGCATCTGCCTGTTGTTGACGGTAAAAAGCTTCTGGGTCTCTTGACATTAAAAGATATTTTAAAGATTGAGCCGCAATTGTTTGATCTGCTTGTAGAAAAATTTGAGTTAAGAGAAGAAGAGCGCAAGCCTATCAATACGACAAAACCAAACGAAGGCATATGCCATGAGTGCGGTGAATATTCTGAAGAAGTGAAAGAAAAAGGAAATGTTTTTGTATGTGATTCCTGTAAAAAATAAATTAATTATATTTTGTTCTGGCATAAGCTGCAGCAGTAAAAGCTCCGTACAAATCAGCAGAAAATTTAAGAAACTGATTAGCTATATTATCAAGGTTTGTTTTAAGATTATCCGCTGCCGCATACGTTACAGCAGTTGCAGCATCAGTTATACTCTGCAGATTTTCATTAATATTTTGACTTGTATCACCATCAACTATATGAGCCAAGCCTTTAAAAGATAGATAAGCAGCAACAATGCCTCCTGCAACTATCAGTCCTGTTTTTGCTACTGATTGTTCAACCATAATTATTGGGCAACACTTTATCTATTTACAGTAAATCCGATTGAAAAATAGCCTAAAATCTTCTCGACGATAAAGACTTCTAAGAAATTAGGGGAAAAATACATTAAGTATTAATCCCCTAAGCATTGTTGTGAAACAAAATGCAACAAGAAATAAAACTCTC
>JBDRFR010000166.1:0-12170 GCA_043818675.1 Nanobdellota archaeon | reverse complement strand
GGTTGTGTCTTTTATTAATCCGTTAACAGGCGTTAATTTAAGCATTGGAACCCAAGCGTTTAATGCTACTGTTACAGATGCATTAACATCTGTTAGTCAGGTATTATTCCAGTTTAGCAACGGCACAAAATCATTTAACGTTACAACAACTAATATGAGCGGCAACTGGAACACTAATGTCTTATTGACACGTTTAATAGAAGGCGTTCATACAGCGACTGTCTATGCAAACGATTCATTAAACAATGTGGACAGTTCATCAACAATTACTGTACGAGTTGATCGGACAGCTCCAACAGTCAACTTATACAACATATCGTTTAACACGTCGAGCACCACTCCAAAAATCAGCTATAACTTTACCGATGCTGTTTCTTTAACAGCTAATTGTACGATGTATATGAACGGAGTGCACGTAGCAAGCACTCAGGTTGTTGCAAACGATACAGATGCAATCCTTACTGCTTCAACTCAGTCAGTTGGCAGTTATGTAGCAACTATTAATTGTACAGATGCGTCTGGCAATAAGGGTAATGGCAGTGCTATAACAATCATAGTTGATAATGTAGCGCCGGTTGTGTCTTTTATTAATCCATTAACCGGTGTTAATTTAAGCTCTGGTACTCAAGCATTTAATGCTACTGTTAGTGATGCATTAACATCTGTTAATCAGGTATTATTCCAGTTTAGCAACGGCACAAATCCATTTAATGTTACAACAACTAACATGAGCGGCAACTGGAACACTAATGTCTTATTGACACGTTTAACAGAAGGTGTGCATAATGTTACTGTTTACGCAAACGATTCAGTAAACAATATGGACAGTACTGCTTCAATCCTTGTCCGTGTTGACCGTACAGCTCCAACAGTAAACTTATACAATACATCTTTTAATACGTCGAGCACTACTCCAAAAATCAGCTATAACTTTACCGATGCTGTTTCTTTAACAGCTAATTGTACGATGTATATGAACGGAGTGCATGTTGCAAGCACTCAGGTTGTTGCAAACGATACAGATGCAATCCTTACTGCTTCAACTCAGTCAGTTGGCAGTTATGTAGCAACTATTAATTGTACAGATGCGTCTGGTAATAAAGGAAACAGTAGCGCGATAACCATACTTATAGATAGGGCAGCACCTGCAGTAACGATTAATGCCCCAACAACACAATGGTATAAAAGTAATTTCACAATAAACGCTACAATAACCGATACCAGTGCATTTAAGAATGTGACTTATAGGTATGAAACCTCAACTAGTAATGGATCATGGATAACACTGAAAACAGCAGGTAATAATTATTACAATATCACCTTTGATATTAAGTCAGTGCCTGATGGGAATTACACGATAAGGATTAATGCTACAGACATTTTTGGTAATTCCAATAATACGGTAACGGTTGCAAATGTTGGAGTGGATGATACTGAACCGTCAGTTACGTTTAGTTGTACACCAGAAAGTGTGAATAATTATGGTATTGTAACTTGCACTTGTTCAGCCACTGATAGTGGATCTGGTGTGAGTTCAATAGGGGGTTATGACGTGCTTCCGGATACAGTATACGAAGGGACGTTTACACAAACATGTTCTGTAAATGATAAAGTAGCTAATTCCGCTTTTGCAACAGCTACATACACAGTTACCAGAGCTAATACAGGCGGTGGCGGCGGTGGCAGTGGCGGCAGCAGCAGTTCATCAACAGCTACAAAAACATCTCATACAGTTGCTATGTCTAGTGTTTCAGCAGGCTCCACTGGGTCAGTTTCCATTTCTAAAACCAACATGCCAGTGACCAAAATATCGTTTACTGTGAAACAGTCTGTTGCAAGTCCGTCAGTTACAGTATCGGCTTTGTCATCAAGACCTGTGTCTGTCTCTGCTCCAGCGGGAAAGACAGTTCGATATCTGGAAGTAAGTGTCAAAAACCTAGATAATAGTAACGTTGACAGTGCAGCAATACAATTCAAGGTTAAAAAATCAGAACTGACAGATATGGGCATTTCAGAAAATGATATAGTGCTTAGCAGATACACTGAAGGTAAGTGGACAACGCTACCAACAACAAAAGTTACAGGCGATGCTAATGATGTAACATTTGAAGCTATATCGCCTGGGTTTAGTTATTTTGCGATTACTGCAAAATCTGTATCCACCGCATTTGGTATAATTGATACGATAAACAGCTTTTATACTGGTGCAACTGATATGACCGCTTTTAATATAATTGACCAAATAAATTCATTTTACGGTCAATAATTAAATACACCCGGACTGAAACATGTTATTCAAGTTTACGTTGAACCGAAATCTTTATATATAAGTAACTTTCAAATAAATTTTTGAGGTATATGGGGTGAGTTAAGATAAAAGTTGACAATTCATATAAGGGAATATATTATTTTAATTCTATTCTTTTTTTAAGCGGAAGAAAATTTTTGATAAAAAAGTATAAAAAAGAGGTGTATCAATGAAAAAAAATATTAATGCCAAAATTGTTTTAGTGCCAAAATTGTTCATATTCTTCTTCTTATCTGCAATGTTATTCACTGTGCTTGTAAGTTCAACAACTTACATGTCAACAGGTGCTGTTATTTTATCCACACCAATGTTAGAATTCCAAGCATATGACACAGGAGTCCTGATTAATATCACAATGAACTCAAGTGGTTTAACTGCTGCAGCTTATAATCTAACATTTTATAACACTTCAACAACTGCAAGAGTTAGTCAAATCCAAGAGCTTAATATTACAGGTGCAAATTGGATAACGTTTAATAGGACAAATAAGATACTAAACGCAGCTAGCCAAAAGTACCGTGTCAATGTTTCTATGGCAGGTTTTAGCCAAGAAAGGATCACACTTAAATGGAACATTCGTTCTGCATTAGACAGAACAAGTTTTGATGCTAACTATTCAATATCACCCTACATTTCAACATTCATGGTAAATGTAACACCGCTAACAGTTGATAGGACACCTGAAGTCAATACAACTATCTATTCAGCGAATGGTACAACTATGGCATGTGTATTGGTGAATTCTTCTAACCAAATGCAAAATCTAAGCGCACAGTTCAACGCATTGAATGCTACAGTGGTGAAGGCTAATTTTTCAACGGTGCTGCAAAATGGTACACATAACTTTCAAGTTAGGTGCATTAATACATATGGTGATATACTTTACAGTATCGTTAAATCAGTATATATCAACTCCTCATTAAAACCTAAAGTCACATTTGTAAATCCTGCCACAGGTGTAAATTTAAGCAGTGGTACACAGGCATTTAATATAACTGTAATAAATGATAGTGTAATTGACACTGTACGTTTTATGGTTAGTAATGGGACCAATCCCTTTAATGAGACAGTCACAAATAGTGTTAATGGTAATTGGAACAAAAATTTGGACTTATCAAAGATTGGAGAAGGTGTTCATACAGTAACAGCATTTGTTAATGACACAGCTAAAATGGTCAATCATACTGTCAGCATAACAATTAAAGTTGATAGGACAGCGCCGACTGTTAATCTGCATAACGCTTCAATTAACACAACAGGCACAACACCTCTTGTGCGGTTTAATTATTCAGATGCAGTATCCAAAATGGCAAATTGTACAGTATACATGAACGGAGTCAATATGGGTAGTAACGCAAGCACACGTAACAATACAAATGTTTTCATAAGGCAAGGGACAGCATTAAGTGCTGGAAGGTATGTGACAACAGTTAATTGCACTGATTATTCTGGTAATACCGGAAATAGTAGCGCAATCATCATAATTGTTGATACTGTGCCACCACGGCTAACTATAACTAATCCAGTATCCGGTGTAAATCTTAGCACAGGGATGCAGGCATTTAATGTGACAGTTGCTGATTCATTAACAGCTGTTGATAAGGTATTTTTCCAGTTTAGTAATGGTACTAAACCATTTAATGTATCAACGACCAATATGAGCGGTAACTGGAATAATAATGTGTTAATGACACGTGTGATTGAAGGTGTGCATACAGTAACCGTTTTTGCAAACGATTCATTGAATAATATGAACAAAACCGGGACAATTAGTATCCGGGTGGATAGAACAGCGCCAACAGTTAACCTGTACAATTCTTCGTTTAATACTACAACTGCTCAGCCTACTGTTTATTTTAATTTTACAGACGGTGTATCATTAACCGCTAACTGTACAATGTATATGAATGGTACGCATGTGGCAAGCACGAAAGCTGTTGCAAACGCTACTCTGACTGCTCTTACAGCAGGAACCGGGTTTAGTGATAGAAATTATACTGTGACTATTAACTGTACTGATGCATCAGGCAATAAAGGAAATAGTAGTGCTATTACTATTTACCTAAACGATGATGGAGTACCTGCTGTAACAATTAATACCCCATCAAGTCAATGGTACAGGGCTGATTTTGTTGTTAATGTAACTGTTACAGATTCAAGTACCCTTAGGAACATAACCTATCGGTATGAAAACAGTGCAGCAAATAGTTCATGGTTGCAATTGACATCAACTGGAAATAATTTTTATTCAGCAGCACATAGTATTACTTTAGCTTCTGATGGTAATTATACTTTCAGAATAAATGCAACTGATATGCAAGGCAATTCCAATACTTCAATCATAGTTTCAAATATTGGAATTGATGATACCGACCCTTCGGTTTCGTTGAGTTGTACGCCAACAAGTGTGAATACTTACGGACTTATAACTTGTTCGTGCACAACAAGCGATGTAACATCTGGGGTGGCATCAGATGCTTATACTGCTTATCCAGATACAACGTATATAGGCAGCTATACCGAGGTATGTAGTGCAACCGATCGTGCAGGAAATTCTGGCTCGTCATCAGTTGCAATTACTGTTACAAGAGCTGGAACCTCTGGCGGCGGTGGCGGTGGTGGCAGCAGCAGCTCATCAACAGCTACAAAAACATCCCATACTGTTGCAATGGCAAGTGTTTCAGCTGGTGCTACTGGATCAGTGTCCATTTCAAAAACCAACATGCCAGTGACTAAAATATCGTTTACTGTTAAACAGGCTGTTGGAAGTCCCTCAGTTACAGTATCGGCTTTGTCATCAAAACCTGTATCAGTATCTGTTCCGGCGGGCAAAACAATTCGATACCTCGAAGTAAGCGTCAAAAACCTGGACAATAGTAATGTTGAAAGTTCAACAATGCAGTTTAAGGTTAAAAAATCTGAGTTGACTGATATGGGCATTTCGGAAAGCGATATAGTGCTTAGCAGATACACTGATGGTAAGTGGACAGTTCTACCTACAACAAAAGTTACAAGTGACGCAAACGAGGTAACATATGAAGCAACATCGCCAGGATTCAGTTATTTTGCGATAACCTCTAAATCCTCATCGGCGTTTGCTATCATTGACACCATAAACAGCTTTTACAGTGGGACATCTGATCAGACAGCGTTTAACATAATTGACCAGATAAATTCTTTCTACGGTCAATAATTTTTTTCTTTTTTTGTTAATTTTTTTTTCTGTTACCTGCTTCTACATTAAATAACCAGTTATTCTAAACACGTATGGACTAAATGCTGTAAAGAATGCGGGTAGTAAATATTAAATGGATTTAGCTTATTAGAGTCCTACTAAAGTATGCGACCAACTAATCCAATCAGTTTCCTAGCAGGGTGGCTTGATAGAAATTAATAAAGTAAGACTCAATAATCAGTATATGGTGGTTTCAATGCTTCCTAAAATTACAACGGGAAAAAAAGCGAAAATCCTGAAATTCGCTATTGCATATATTCCCTGATCCTATTACAACAAAGGAAATTCATGAAAAAGCACACTTAATAATGAAGTTTAATAACGACAAATTCAAGCTTGATTTTAAGAAAAATCAAGCTATTTGTCCAGCAGGGCATAGGATGGATTTTGCTAGAAAGATAATTGGAAAAATGCACACGTGCAATTAGACAAATATCTATAGAACATCTAAATGTGATAATTGTAAATTCAAAAATGCATGCGTTGGCACGAAAAAAAGATATCATGAAGCATTGATAAATTCTTTGATGAGAAAGATAAGGCTTCGTTTTATGACAAAAAGCGTTCTTAAAAAGTATAATAACATATTTCATCAGGGGGAAGTAGCCCAAGCACATATCTTTCACAATTTGGGATACAGAGAGTCTAAGATGAGACCAAAGAAATCATGTGAGATTGAAGTTAATCTATTTTCAACTGCCTATAATTTGAAGAAGATACACACCAAACTAAAAAGAAGCGGAGGAAATATTAGCAGGATTGCTAAAAAAATGTTTTTTTGGTAGGACTTTGATTTTTTTCTTAAGACAGCCTGCGAAGGCTAATACCCCATCTTAAGTTTGGGATAAGCTATCGATATGGGTTATTTGAATTGGAATATATCGCTGATTATGATAATATCTATTCATACCAACAGAGGACCTTGTTTACTGCAATGGATGAACATTTTAAATTGATATTCTGGAATATAAATAAACTGCCGACGGATAGCAAGCGATAACAAGGATTTATGGAATATTATATCAGCAAGGTATTGGGGTGCGTATCGGCAAAGGACTGCATGGATGCATGATGTTAAAATCATGTCACAGTCAGATAAAAACAATAATACAGAACATAATATGCATTTGTCAATGGACAAAAAAAAGCTATAGAAAAATATAATCACTTAGCAACTATAATAGAAGTTGAACATGGAAGTTTAGTCGCTGCCTGTCTCAAAGCTTTTCTTGCGGTCAGAAGGCCGTTTTCGTTCACGCAAACTTCAAAAATTATCGAACCTTTTTTGATTCTCATTGCCTGGCCTATAGGCTTACCAAAAGATTTTTTCATTCCGGTACTGAACCTGTCTGCGCCTGCTCCGGAAGCTATTGGGTTTTCTCTAAGGACCTGATGAGGGTATGGCCTTAATCGCAAAAAATAATTACCCTGGCCTAAAGTGCTTTCCAATACTCTGTTACTTGTGGTACGCGCACTTTCGATTGCATTGTCTCTGATTTGCAAGTCTATCTTTGATACCAGATTTAAAGTATGGTCAAATTGTTTAGTCGCACTGCCCATCTGAAACCTAATAATTTTTGTATTATGAGTCATCCTAATAAACGATCTTTCACGTTTGCTGGAAATCCTGGTATATGGTCTATCCCTTGCACGATATGAACAAAATTTTCGCATTCTTGCCATTTTTAAATAAGGAAATGTGCTGTGTTTTTAAACATTTCTATTCTGAAAAATAATAGAAAAGTTTATAAATGAGTTATCTAATTAATTGCATATTATAATAATTGGTTATTAAAAAGAGGTGTAATGATATGAAATCGAAAAAGTCTTCTCTAAGCTTATCGGTAAATGCCATAGTTATATTAATTATCGCGATTACAATGCTTGGACTGGGGTTAGGTTTTGTCAAGATGCTGTTCGGCAGCGCTACAGACAAATTTATCGGGATTGTGTCAGAAGAACAAGACCCGGAAATTCCAAGGCCGTCAAATCCAGTAACGCTCTCAAGAACAGTTGTGATGACAAATCCCGGGAAGGACCAGGCTATTAAAATTGCATTATATAATCCTACAAGTACCGAATGGAATTCTGTGAAGCCAGAAATTTCATGCGGTACAAATGATCCGTTCACTTCAACAACCAACGCAAAAAAAATAAGCCGCGGACAGTATGTAATATTCGGCGCACTGATACAAGTGCCTAGTGACGAAGGTGAAGGAACACATCTATGCGAAGTGACGTTTGTTGATCCGACTGGAACAGGAACATGTGAAGTTGGTCCTGCTTCTTCAGCAGCCATAACAGCTTGTGCAGGCGGTTCGTCAAATCAGGCCGCTTGTGATGCAATCACTACTGCAGGTACTGCTTTTTGCGAATATGTTGGTTCAACTTGCCAAGCTGTTGACTGTGGCACTGCGCCTGCCAATGATGTAGCAACTTGTGGCACTAAACAAGGATGCACAATCTCAGGCGGTGAGTTGCCTTATAGTACTGATTTTACTATTCAAGTTAGACATAAATGAGGTTATAAAATGAAGAAAAAAGCAGCCATGGAACTTTCAATAAATGCTATCGTGGTAATAATCATAGCGGTTGTGATGCTCGCATTAGGTCTTGGGTTTGTCAGGATGATATTTGGCGGCGCAACAACAAAGTTTGCGTCGTTGATCGAGCAGGAGGCAGATCCGCAAACTCCATCTACTTCTAATGTTATGACTATTTCAAGATCAACATTGATGACTGAGCCTGGCGCAGCAGAAGTTATAAAAATTGCTGCATACAATCCGACAAGCGCTGATTGGACAGGTGGGAGTTGTAGTGGTGATGCTCTTGGTTGTTCGGGTTTTGCGGTTGCGAATGATGACAAATGCAGGCAGCAAGTAGGCTGTAGGTGGAATTCAAATATTGTTACTCCTGCTTGTGAGGATAATCCAATTGTTAAGCCATGCGCAGAATTCTATGATGAGGTATCATGCTTTAATCAGTTAACCGCAGTTGCGCCCACATCCTGCACATGGGTTGCCGGTACAGGCGGTGTTCGGCCAATAGTTGAATGTTCAAACTCAGCAATAGTTGATAACGGTAACATTGAGGTTAACCAAAAGATAATAAAACAAGGAGATTATGCAACTTTTGACGTATTGTTTTCAATTGAAAAAGATGCTCCTCAATCCAGCTCAACATTATGTTACGCCAAATTATTAGACTATTCAATTGATTTCACAATTAGGGTTAAATAAAAGGGGTGCTAATCATGAAAAAGAGACTTACTCAAGCTGAAGAATTTGAAATTATGAAGATTGTTCTGGATAAATTCCTATGGATCGGTATCGGTATCATGGGATGGGGACTTTATAAAGTATTACAGGAAAGCATCAGTTCAGGACTAACATTGATAATAATGGGCTCAATAATTCTAGTCTTATTCCTCATACTTATTGTAAAGGAATATGAGATAATTTCGTAGAATGGAAGATGTAGTAGCAGAATTACAGCCTAACTCAAAAAAGATTGTTCTATTAAGTTTTCTAAAACTTTTTGGAGTATTAGCATTAATTGGTGGGTTACTCTATTTTCTAAGCATATTTGTTGATTTTAGCATGTTTGAAGTGTTTTTGGGCGAGCTGAATGTAGAGATTAATCTGACAGCAATGTTTATACCGATGCTTGGAATAATAATTACGCTTGTTTTGATTGTGCTTGCTATAAAATACTTCGAATACAGCAACGTATCGTATGTTTTTTTAAAAGAAGGCTTTAAATATTATGAAAGTTTCATCAATAAGAAAGAATTGTTTATACCGTATGCTAATATTGTCAAAGTATGGTTTGAGACTATTCCAGTGCTAAACACCGGTAACATTACAATAGAGCTAAGCGGGATGAAAGAAAAAAATGTTGAGATAAAGTTTGTTGATAACACGCAAAAAGTGGCATCGGATATCATGACATTAATAAATCAGTACAAATCCAGGTATTATGCCCAAAAAGGTGAAGAGTACAAGTTTGACAGTATAATGGATCGGGAGGGATTTTGATGAATAAAAAGGCAATCGAGCTATCGCTCAATTTTTTGATCGTAACAATATTATCGCTTGTGGTTTTTGGGTTTGGAATCTTTATGATGAACAAGTTCACTGGCGAAGCAGATGATAAGGTTCTTGTATGGGAAGGACGGATGCAGAATGAAATTGAGGATATTCTTGATGACGGCTCAAAGGTTGCGATACCGTTTGATCATAAAGTAATAGGCAATAAGAAGTTTGATACTTTTGGTGTAGGGATATTGAATATCTTAAACCTGCCAGAAACAACCTTTGAAGTTGATGTACGGTTCAGTAAAGCTTACAAAGGAAGCGTACAATTGTGTGATTCTACCGATACTACTAACTGCGGCGTTGATCCTGATACTTGGATCAGCAGTACAGAAGGTTCAGGTGGGCCGCTAACAATAACAAAAAATATCAGAAAGTATGATAAAGAGAAATTTTTGATTGGAGTTGATGTTAAGGATGCAGCAGAAGGGACTTATATTTTTGATCTGGAGGTTACAGCAATCGGTGTTCCTAGTTGTGCTGTGGATCCAGTTAACATTGGTTATAGAGTCAAACGGTGCGATGAGTTCATTGCTGCTGAAAGTATTAAATGTACTGGTCAAGTAGGATGTATCTTTTTAGGGGTTTCATGTAGTATCGATTCTCTAACGTATGGAGGTGCCAAACCCTGCAGTGAATTAGTAAGTGTTCCTGTGGACTGTACGTCCCAGATTACAACAGACGATGGAGTAACTGAGAGTACTTGCATATACTCCTCAGACACCAAATACGATAATGTCCATAAACTGATAGTAGAAGTTAAATATTAATTTTTTTTATTATAATCAATCGTTAAGAATATTTAAAAACTCTAAATTCCCTGCAGCAGAAAAAACCCTTCTTTCACTTTATCGATAATACCCAACCTGTTAAGCAAGTAATATGCTAAAACGAAAAAACCGATAAAAAGTAGAAACTTCATAACAGGCCAGATAAAATTACGTTTTTTGGGTTGTTGTATAGTTTCCATTTTAAAATTTTACAATTTTTGAAAATTCTAAAGCATCAAGTGCGGCACCGCCTACAAGAGCGCCATCTATATCGGGAATTGATAATAGTTCAGCAGCATTACTGGACTTGACAGACCCGCCATATAGAATCTGAACACTACCTGCAACTTTGCCATACAACTCTTTAATTATACTTCTAATGTAGATATGCGCTTCTTCTGCCTGTTTTGGTGTTGCTGTTTTACCTGTGCCTATTGCCCATACCGGTTCATATGCAATTATAACTTTCAACATGTCTTCATTTGAAATACCTTCTAATGCACCGCAAACATGACTTTTTATAACATCATTAGTATTTCCTGATTCGCGCTCTTCCAGCTTCTCGCCCATGCACACAATGGGTGTTAAGCCATGTTCAATAGCTTTTTTTAGTTTTTTATTGATCAGTTCATTATCCTCATTATTGTATTGCCTACGCTCGGAATGGCCGATTATTACATAACTGCAAAGTTCTTTTATCATGCCAGCAGATATTTCGCCAGTGAATGCGCCTTTATCTTCATGATGAAGGTTCTGGGCACCTAATTTAATGTTTGAGCCTTTAATATGTTCTTTAAGGGAATTAAGTGACGTGAACGGAGGAAATATCAAAATATCCCTGTCCTTTACATCCTTTACAAGGCTTTTTAATTCGTTAACAAACTTAACTGATTCCTGCACTGTTTTGTGCATTTTCCAGTTGCCTGCTATCAGTTTTCTTCTTGACATCTTTTTAATGTTTATTTTTTAAGTTTAAATATCTTTCTATCCATGATCTATCAATATATACACCAATGATCATTAAGATTAAAGCCATGCCAAAAGTTGACAGTATAATCCTTGACAAAATATCAAAAAAGAAATTTTCCTGGTAGATCATCACTAGATTCTGATCAGAGCTAAACAGCCATGTGCCAGCCTTAAAAAAAATGGTATGAAATAGGTTAAAAATATAATCAAAATTTAATTTGACAATAATATAGAAAATTAATGCGTCAAAAAAGGTTAAAAATCCGCCAAAAACCAATATTTTAGACATATTGCTTCTAAATACCTTTCTGTTAAATTTAAATAACGTTATAATCAATCCAACAGATAATACTAGTAAGATGTTTAAAAATGTCAGGCATTTTTGCACTAAAATCCTGACGTCCACCAAATGTTCCTTTTCTTTTTCTGTAAAAATATCGATATCGATAATCTCGCCGGTCTTACCGTAGCGCAGATAATAAAGCAATCTGGAATTGATGCTGTCAGCGTTTGGAAATTGGGTGTAAATATTGTATTTTTTAAATTCAGCAGAGTAAAATGAATGATTAAATGCTGTTATCTTAAAACTTGACAAATATAATATCAACGGTACACTGATAATCAGGACAATTAAAATTATGACATTTAATTTTTTTTTCATCTATGTTAAACCTCGTGGTTGTTTTTATAGTTTGTGCTTTCCAATTTGTTCAAACTACGACAGTTTTTTGTGGAAAATGGGAAAGCGAGCTCAGCGAGCGGATTTTCCACCTGATCGTTGTTTTTCACAAGGC
>JBDRFR010000165.1:0-4042 GCA_043818675.1 Nanobdellota archaeon | reverse complement strand
TAATTTTGAATCAATAAATCAATTGATTTGCTGCCAAAACGAGGCAATAACATAGAAATAAGAGATAATATCAAAGAAAAAGTACTTCTGTCAAATTATGTTTTATGTTGAGATAGAGGTAAAACTGTCAGACTTGGGTTTCAGATCAATTCGCTAATAATTTTCATGGGTTTAATGCTATGGGACCCAGCTCCGTTGGGATAACAAATCTTAGATTTTTAATTTATTTATCAATAAAAACATATCCCATGCTAAATAAGCCAGCAATTGAGAAACTCATAATAAATGGATGGAAATTCATCCAAAATATCCAAATTAAGATAGGTAAAACCAGTACTCTTATAAGGTTAAAAATAATTTCTCTTGAGACAATAAATTCAAAATAGTTACCCTTTTTAGCAAGGTCATAATTGTGGGCAGACCATGGTAAATATAAAATTTTCTCACTCAAATTTTTATAAGAATCAATAAATAGCACTTTATACGCAGTGTCCGCAAAAATACGACCCATCCAGGCAAAAAAATAAAGGATTGTCCCAATCTTTAATAATTTTATTTTATTTATTTTATCTGTTAATCTACCGACAAAATGGAACATCAGTAATGAGAATAGCATAGATGCT
Source organism: Nanobdellota archaeon (assembly GCA_043818675.1). GTDB lineage: Archaea > Nanobdellota > Nanobdellia > Woesearchaeales > DATDXC01 > JBDRFR01. The sequence continues at coordinate 3,419 of JBDRFR010000165.1, read as the reverse complement.
GAAATTAACAGTCCTGTTTTATTTATTGTTCCGACAAGCATTATCAAAAAAATTGGCCAAATAGTTTTGCCAATAATTGATTCAATTGCATAACCGGAAAAACTGATAAAGTTGCCCCTATTTTTCTTGGAAAATATTTTTTCAAATACTTTAATAGGTACAAAATCTATTTTTTCAAATTTATCTTTTGAAAGAAACAAAGGGGCTGTTCCAATAGTTATTAAAATTGAACTAATGATGAACACAATTGTGAAATTAACATTTGCAAGAATACTTCCAAGATATGGTGCAAATACTGTGGCTAATAAAGTTATTATTCCAAAAATTGCCAATTCATGTCCTCTTTTAGTTTTTTTAGAATGATTAATGAAGTTCAAATGATATCCATAATTATATAACATCATTCTCAGGGACACCAGCAAAGGCAAAAATAAGAAAATCAGAACATTTGAATCAACACACATTAAACCAATATAATACAATATTATGAACGGTGTCGATAATAAAATAGAATGTTTTTCTCCTATTCTTGCAACAATTTTAGCACCCATATACGAAAAAATCAGAAAATATAACGATACTAAAAAGTAAAAAAACAATATTTTGGGAATTCCAAATCCTAGTCCAAACAAATAAATTGGAACAAAAATATTTATCAGCGACTCTCCGAAAGTCATGATAAATACTGCAAAGTAAAATTGATCTAACTCTTTATTTTTAAAAAATTTGAAGGAAATAGCGTTATTTAATAAACTCATATTATATCTTAATTACAGAAGTATTATATATTTTTTGTTAAAAGCTACGCACAATTATCTCATTTAATAATTTTTAAACGAAATAACTGGTTTTTACGTCCGTATTCGACTATTTAATCCCAAGCCTTACCCTGATATAATCAAACACAACTTTGGGATAGTCTATTTGTGTAGCTTTTTCAAACCCCTCAAATCCTGGTGCTGAATTAACTTCACAGATGGCGTATTTATCACCATCAAACAATATGTCGACGCCTGCCATGTCAAGACCCAGGACCCTTGCGGATTCAACAGCTAACCATTCAACGTCTTTATTAAGGATAAAGTTTGACACTCTTCCGCCTGCAGAATAATTAGCTTTAAACTTGCCGCGTTTTGCTTGCCGCAGCATTGCGCCACATGGTCTTCCGCCAACTACCATTACTCTTATGTCTCGTCCCTTACTGGATTTTACAAATTCTTGGATTATGATATTAGTGTTTGGGTCTTTTGATATTTCTATTAAGTCCATAGTATCTTTAAATTTGATCTTTGTTTCACACAAAAAAACTCCTTTTCCGTACGATCCGGATACGGTTTTTACAATTATCGGAAACGAAAACTCTTTTTCTACAACTTTCATGTTAATCGGGAATTTTGCAAGTTGCGTTTTTGGTATTGGCAGATTATTTAGTTTTAGTAATTGCAGGGTTGAAAGTTTGTCTTTTGACGTTGCAATACTCTCGTTAGAATTTAGAACAAATACTCCTAAATGCTCAAGGTGGCGTATTATAACATGCGCAAAATACGATGTCCCTGATCCCATTCGCGGTATTAGGCAGTCAGGCAATTTAATATACTCGCCCTGATAATAAATGCTGGATTTGCCTTTTTTTGTAACGATTATGTCCAAATCTTCGGGGTTTACAACATAGCATTCAATGCCCATTTTTTTAGCGGTTTCTTTAAACCGTAGGTTATGCACAGACCTGCCATGGCCTTTTTTAGTCAATAGCCAGACTTTCATTACCTTGTAACCTCAAAACCTTTAATCTGTTCAGCTAGCTTAACCGCTGTTTTAGAATTATCTAGTTTTTTTCTAACGGGCTCTATTAACTTGTTTAATGAATTTATTACAGCCTGTTTTAAATCCATCGGATGAAGTTTTTTATCTAAAAATGATTTTTCAAGTTCCAGGTATGAATTAAATTCCAGGTTTCCCCCCCATTTTTCCGGCCTTTCAATTTTGATGGATTTTAATTTTTCAAAAATTATGTATTTGCAGTATTCCAAAATTGGATTTTCTTCGATTGTGCCTTCAGGGCAGTACGCTTTGCCAATTTTCCTTTGAATTTCTTCTTTAGGGTCTGTCATAAATATTGCTGTGTCAGGCTTAGATTTTGACATTTTAAGTTCAATTCCCCGTTCAGCGCCTGTTAAGCCGGATTTTGGCGGCTGTGATAATCCCATAAGCATATGATGGTGTACTGCAACAGGTTTCCAGTAGCCAAGTTTTGGCCCGAGTTCTCGCGCAAGAACATTAACTTTTCGCTGATCAAGGCCTAATTGGGTGATGTCAATATTTAAATGAAAAATGTCTGCTGCCTGCATGCACGGGTACAAAATTTGTGATGCCTGTAAAGAATCTTTTTCAGACCTGCCCATTATCTGGCAGCATCTTATTATTCTCTTAACAGTAGAATTTCTTGCAATTTCCATAACTTTTTTCCAGTATGTATCATCTTTTACAAGGTCTGAAACCCATAAGAATTCAATCTTGTCCATGTCTATGTCGCATGCTTTCCACACTTCAATTAAATACTTGCCAACTTGCTGGATATTTTCTAAGTTTCCGCCCATTTTATTATTAGCCCACGCATGCCAGTCAGCCACAAGTATCTTGAATTTACATCCTGCCTTAATCATCTTGTTAATATTGATTGCTCTAAGGAGACCCTGGGCAATATGGATGCTTGTTCCTGAAGGCTCAAACCCGTCGTAAGCAACAGGGCATTTCTTTTCTGAAAGTAAATTAATAAGATCCTCTTCTGTAATAATCTCTTCGCCTACCTGTTTGATCAGTTCTAGTTTGTCCATTTTTGTTAAAGATTGGCTGTCTTATTAATAAATGTTTTCAAATCAGGCTGATAATCCACCGTATCCAGCCGACGCTCCCCATAATGTATATTATGTAAATTATTGTTCTTATTTTTTTATTTTTTAATACTCTAGTTACAAGTTTTTGTCCTTTGATTAACGCTATGACTAACGCGATAACAAATATTCTTAATCCCCATATAAACGTTTTTGATTTAAGGATGATCTCTAATTGTATCAGTTCTTCGACAAAAAACTTCCCAAACAGGAATATGGTCAGTAATAGCCATCCAGCTAATGCAAATACAAATCCAACAACTTTCAATTTTGCAAGAAAATATTTTTTCAATCTTAACCTGAATTTATTACGATATTAATAAAAGTTACTGGTTTTGAGCTGGATAAGCTATTTTTTTCATTCATATTCTCTCTTTTCGACGCATTACGGGTGCGTGTAGTCAAATAAGGTAAATTTCCTCTTTCTACTGTTTTCTATAAAACCGATATCCCCTAGGATATAACTCTTTATATCTAAGTTATCTAGTTATATAACTAGATATAAAATATAAAGAGGTGAAACAAAAA
>JBDRFR010000164.1:0-7029 GCA_043818675.1 Nanobdellota archaeon | reverse complement strand
TTTTTGTTTCACCTCTTTATATTTTATATCTAGTTATATAACTAGATAACTTAGATATAAAGAGTTATATCCTAGGGGATATCGGTTTTATAGAAAACAGTAGAAAGAGGAAATTTACCTTATTTGACTACACGCACCCGTTGACTATACGTAAAACAATAGTTTTAAATATCGTTAACGGTTTTCAGCACATTAATGGAATATAAAGAAATGCTCAAAAAAGCAAGAAGTGGGCTGCCAAGCTTGGTATTTGAAAAGGCACGGTTTGATATTCCAAAAATCCGGGGCCATATACAAGGCAATAGAACAGTAATCTCAAACTTTCTTCAAATATCCTCAAGCCTAAGACGAGAGCCCTCCCATATATTAAAGTATATTTTAAAAGAGCTTGCAACCCCTGGAGAAATCAAAAAAAGCGGCTCTGTTATAATGGGTACAAAGGTTTCTGCTTTTAGAATTAATGAGAAAATTAGGAAGTATTCTGAAGAGTTCCTTTTTTGTAAAGAGTGCGGAAAACCAGACACAAAAATACTAAAAGAGGGACAGTTCTCATATATTAAATGCATGGCGTGCGGTGCGAAATACTCGATAAAATCCAGAATTTAGAACCACTGTGCAAGCGCTATTTGTTTCTCCTTTTCTTTGCCGAACACACCCTCAACACTGCGTTTTGTAAGTTCCAGCGTCTGCTTTAAATAACTTGGTAGATTATACTTTTCTGCAAGAGCAATTGATGGTTCCAGATATTTTATAATGGAACCTTCTGAAATTGTAAAAATTATACGGCCGCCGCATTTGGTGCATTTACCAATAAGGGGCGGGCGGCGATATTTGACATTACAGTTTACACACCTAAACTGCTGCATTGAAAATTTTCGTAGATTGCCTTTAATGTCGGGCAAAAAATGTTTTTCAATAACCAGGCGAGCTACGTCAATTTCATCGACCGCCCTGATTTTTTCTGCTAAATCCATCTGACCAAGAAGCTTTTCCCTCATGGAAGGAAGAGTTTTGTAAGCAGAACACCTAACGCCAACATTAATGTTTGAAGTATCATGAGTAAACCCAAATCCCACATATTGCTTGACAGTATTTAACCGATCAGACAATTGTTCGATTTTTACTTCCCTTGGTTGTTTATAGTCTTTTAAGGATTCGTAAAATTCAAGAGGATATTTGTATACAACTTCCATATCAAAGACCATATCATCAACTTCGGAGGGAATCAGTTTCGAAGTTAAAACAAGCGGTGCGTCCTGGGTTGCGCCTCGCGTGTTTGGTAAAAATTGCCGGGAAAAATTAAGGAGGGCGTCCATTATCAAAACAACACTTGCTTCGTCGCCGTCACAGTCCCTTCTTGTAGCTGCATGTAACATAGGATGTGCAAAAAATCCCTGGGTTTTTGAAAATCCAATAATTCTGCCGACAATGCCCGCAGATGTGTGAGGCGCCAAAGCAAGCACTAACTGGCCCACAAGGTCTTTTTCGGATTTTAGGTTGTAAAATGGTTTTAAATTGTATAACTTTGTCAATAGTTCATCGATTGCTTTTGTAACCCTAAAAAGCACTTTGTCTGCGCCCTCGTCCGGTGATTCATCACACGACGGCAGGATAATATCCTGCGGTTTTAATTCCACTATTTGGTCTTCTTTTTGCAATGGTTCACCAAAAATGTCTATGGTGTAGCCAAGCCCTACCAGTTTTTCTATTGGTGTGCCAACTTCGACTGGCTTAAAGTGAGTTATTGGCAATTGGGTCATATCATAACGTATGGTCCCATCTTTATTAACATAAAGGTTGTGCTTGGAACGAATAATGCCCTTAATTAAATGTTCTGGAATATGGTCTTTATTTGAAGTGCCGCGAACACCCTTAATTAAGTCGGGATATGTCTTAAGGTTTATTTGTTTTAAGAATTGCTCGAAATATTTGGGTATTGGAATTTCTTTTTTCAAAAATGATTTGGCTGGCCCATGTATTTTACAGTTTTTGTCTTGAATTAGGCCGCAAACTGTACAGTGGTACATTTTTTGAGTGCGTTTTTGACAGGTTTCGCAGACCTTAAAAACCGTATCTGTATTGCAGCGCAAACACCTGTATAAAGAAAAATCCGCTTGGATTTTGCCTGCTTCCATTGCGCTTTGAAAGCACCTTAATTTCCCCCCCTCTTCACCCACAGGAAATAATACGTGCGGACTACCTGCAAGCTTTCTCATTTTGGCTTTTTCCGGCCTGCCCATTCTTGCTCCGATGAAAACGCCGGACTTGTCTTTGATTAATATCCCGGACAAAAGATTAACCAACCCTAGAGTATCCATTGACATATTTTCACTGATTATTTTTGTTGTTTTAGATATATTGTCTAGAGAAACTGAAGCAGAAAAAGCAACGGCGTCATCTTTATCGATAACCACAAATTCATTATTAACAACATTATGAGGCACGCCGATTCTCTCTAAATATCTTTTTGGTTTTTTTTCAAAGGGTAAGATTATTTTTGTTTGTGGCTCGTTTACTATTTTGGCTTTTATCAACCAAACCATTAATTCTGAAAATTCGTCCCGGGTAATTGCTGTCCAAAAATAACTATGGCCTGGATATAACGGCACCTTTATTTTTTGGGAGAGGCTTAGGGCTGTTTTTGCATCTAATCTATATGTAAGCGGATATTTTAGAACAGATACTAATTTTTCTTTATCGGTACCTGTAAGCTCGGACAATTTATCCAAGTCAATTGACCCAAAAAGTGCGACTGTTTCCCTTTCCAGCTCCTGGACCCAATATTCTTCACAATATCCTGAGGGAATAAGTGTGTGGTTCCGGTTATAAAAATCACCATAATTAAATAAAATGTCACCCAAGAAGAGAATTTCTTTTATCCGGTGATTAATCTTTTTTGCAGAAGGGACGTCTGGAATCCTTTGTACTGTGCCGTTATCAAGTTTTACAATCGGCCCTTCGATCGTATCACAAAAAGTAATAGACGCGGCTTTTCCGGGCCGTTCAACCTTTAATTGTGTGCCTGTTGCAATATACTCGTTTAAGATGCTTGCTGTTGCCGGGTGTATTGATGCGGCTGAAAACCCGGATACACGCGACCGTCCGTATCTTAACCGAAAGCCACCTATCGCCAAAGGATGGGCAAGAACAGGCCTTCCTGCGACCAGATCCTTAATATATGTGAAATTTGGACTAATTTTAGATTTTTGTTGCTGAAGGACGCTTTTTGATTTTGATTGGTTTTGAATATTGATAAATTCCTGTAAAAACCCCCAGTGCCCTAAATCGAAATCTTTACCCCAGCGTGAGATTTGAGCCCATAATTTTGGCGCCTTTTGTGATAAGCACTCACATAAAACAAGACTTGGGCCGTTGCGAATCCTGTTTGTTTCAATACGGTCAATATCTTTATAGTTAGATACTTCAATATCTTCAGATGGGTCGCCATCAATTTGAAGCGGCAAATTTTTCATCAGAAATGTTAACTCGCTGGTGCTGGGGTAATATTGTAAATTAGTAATTCTTTCGTGGTAGTCAGCTACTTCTGTAACCGCGCGCTGGATTTCTGCTTCGGTTGGGTCGTATACAGCATAATTTGCTTTTTTTCTTAAATAATCGGCAATCAAAACAGAAACAGACGCGCCCGTACCGCCCGCGCTTCTTATTGGACCAGAGTAATACACTGAAATGTAGTCGCCGCCGTCTTTTCGTTTTTTGGACTTGAACTTTACAAAACCTTCCAGCGGAGAAGCAACTGTGCCCATGGTAACATATGCAAAACCTACACGCATGCCTATTTCCATTGCCTCCAGTTTATTTTCAAAAGTGCAAAATTTTTCGTCTGTAACCTCTTTTGCAATTGTAAGTGCGACCCGCCAGTCTTGCGCGCCATATTGTTTTTCTAATTCGGTGATTCTTGTTGGTATGCCTTTGTCCAAAATTTGCGGGGCAATTACTGAAATCAGCCCGACAACGCGCTCTGCCATGTTCTTTGCCAGAGGAATTGCAACGTGGTCTTCCGGGTCGTAGCCTTGTTTTTTGGCTTTTGCTGCGGCCTCATATGCAAGCTTCACTTTTTTATCAATATCCTGAAAATATTTTTGGGTTGCTTTGTCTTCCAAATTAACCACCAAACCTTAATATTTTAACATCGCGCGTTTTGAGGTTAACAAGCGGCACCCTGCTTGGTTGTGGATTGTGCCCCACCCGTTCCTGAAAGCTTGTTTTGCTTTGCCAGCACGAACCACAAATAAGGGTAACGCCGCGATAGTTTGCAACAATGGATTTATGAACATGGCCTGTCACAAAAAAGTCTGGGATTTTTGTAATAACAAGCGGGTCAACATCCACTTCCGGCAAATATAGGGTTGATGTGTGGCTTGGTGCAAGATGCCGCCTTTTTAATAAAAATTTCATGATGAGGTCTGCCCGATCATACCCGCCCCTGTTTCTTAATGATTCTACATTTGCAACAAAATAATCAAAAGAATAACCATGATATAAAAGAACATCGAATCCGGAAAATGTTTTTGAAGAGCAAACGTTTACCATCGCCGGATTTGAAACAAGTGTTGCATTCTCTAATCTATAGAACGGCTCAGAAAAGTCCTGGTAAAACCGCGGCTGTGGTTCTGCAATACGCAAAGCGTCGTGGTTGCCTGGAGAGATTATTATATTGATGTCCTTTGGTATCTGTTGTAACAGGTTTGCGCATGCTTCATACTGTTTGTAAACATCTTTTATAACAAGTTCCTTATCCTGGCCAGGATATATGCCGCAGCCATCGACCAAATCCCCGGCAATGAATATGTATTTAACCTTTTTTGCAAGGTCTTTTTGTTTGTCGCTTCCTACCTCCCCGCGTATCCATGAAATAAATTTATTAAAATCATCAGATAAGAAGTTATTTGAACCGACATGGATATCTGAAAGAAATATTGCATAAATTTCTTCACTGTGTTTTTTAAGCGTTTTGTTTGTTGGAATGTCTGGCTGGATAACGTTATTTGCAAAAATAATATTTTCGCCAGAAACGCCAGAAATTCCAATAACTTCGTCCAATACAAGGCTGTTTGCCATACTAAAAAGGTCTGGTTTGTTCTTACTTATAAGAACATTCACTGTGCCTGTGGGATCTTCTACACTAAGCATGATATTTCCGTTTTTTGTCAGGTGTTTTGAAGAAATTAGTGCGGCAATTGAAACATTTTCCCTTTCTTTTTTGTTAAGTATTCGATTAATTGTAGTTATGTTTTGTAATTCTTGCCTGTTTCTTAGTATTGATTCTATGGCTTTAAATCTGGCATTAAAGTAAAAAACAAAGTCTTGTATGCCGCGTTTTTTTGGCTGTCCATCATATGATGATACAATCTTTACTGCCTTTTCTTGTTGCGGGGCAGGCTGTTCTTTGGATAAATAATCGATAAACCGCCCATAAGACCCGTTATCGGCGCCCCTTTCCAGCATGGCTTTTGACTTTTCTAGATCTTGCCAATTGATGTCTATTTCGGCGGGGTTATCTAATAAATAATATATCTCTTTTCCTAGTATTAAAAAATCGTCAGACTTGATCTTTTCAATTATCTGGTTGTACCTATTGATAAGATCTTTGAAGTTCGGTTCTTTTATGATATCCGGGCTGATTAATATTTCTTTTTCTAGGAAAAAGCTAACAACGTCGCAGGCAGCGCTCTTCATTTTAAATATTATCCAGCCCTAGCCCTGTTGCCAGGATTTCTTTTATCTTATAAGAAATGGAGAGTGGAACAGATAGAGATATTTCTCTGGTCCTGCCATATCGTCCCTTTGAAAGAACGCGTGCATTGATAATCCCGAGCATATCTAACTCAGCAATAATATCAGACACCCTTCTCTGTGTCAGGGGCGCCAGATTTGTTTTGTCGCATATTTGTTTGTATACCTCATATACCTCTCCTGTAAAGATTGCTTCTTTTTTTTGGGAGTGTAATAAGAGGATAGAATATAGTGTTGCCTGAAACTGTTTTGGCTGTGTTTTTACAAGACTTGTTATTCCTTCATCTTCCATTTTTCTTTCTGCAAGGTCTATGTGCTCTATTTCTAAATTTTTGCAGTTGCTGCGCTCAGCAAGCTCGCCTGCGACACGTAATAAATCCAGGGCCCTTCGGGCATCGCCGTGCTCTCTTGCAGCAAATGCTGCACATTTTTCGATTACACCACTAGTTAAAAAGCCGTTTTTAAATGCCTTAACGGCCCGCGCCCTTAATATGTCCTGCAATTGAATCGCATTATATGGTGCGAATACAACCTCTTCTTCTGATAAAGATGATTTGGCCCGCGGGTCTATGTTGTCTGTAAACATCAAATCGTTTGATATCCCAATAATTGATAACTGTGAATTTTTAAGGTCTTCGTTAACACGAGTTAAATTATAAAGCACGCTATCGCCTGTTTTTTTTACTAATTGGTCAACTTCGTCTAATACTATCAATAATAATTGTTTTTCCATATCTACAGAATTAAAAAATAATTTATAAACTTCGTCTGTAGGCAGCCCTGTTGAAGGTATTTCACAACCAAGCTCCCTACCTAACTGAGCAATTAGCCGATATTCTGTATCTGCTATTTTTTTAAGTTTGCAGTTTAGATAGATAACCTTTAAATTGTTATTAGAAACAGTAAGAAGTTGGTTTGTTAAATATTTTATTGAAAGAGTTTTGCCTGTTCCGGTTTTGCCGTAAATAAAGATATTTGAAGGTTTTTCTCCCCTTAAAACAGGAGCCAAGATATTTCCAACCTTTTTTAACTCATCGTCCCGATGAATTATATTTAAGGGCATATATTTAGTTTGTAAAACCCCCTTATCCAAAAAGGGGCTTTCTTTACCCATATAACAATCAAAAAAGTTGTTTAGCTCCTTCTCAACCATGTGTTTCCATAAGAAATAAAGGTATATAAACATTATTGTACTAGAAAACTACACACCCCTTTGTTTCCTATGGAAATTCATTTAAATAAAAAATTGTTTATTTTGTTTATATTATATATATA
>JBDRFR010000163.1:0-3330 GCA_043818675.1 Nanobdellota archaeon | reverse complement strand
TTTTTGTTTCACCTCTTTATATTTTATATCTAGTTATATAACTAGATAACTTAGATATAAAGATTTATATCCTAGGGGATATCGGTTTTATAGAAAACAGTAGAAAGAGGAAATTTACCTTATTTGACTACACGCACCCATAGGATTATAATTATCAAAATATTTAAATATAATGATGATTAATAAATAAGATATGATAATTATCGGATGTTCTCACGGACTGCATATTGCAGAAAAGATTGCATCAAAACTTAAAAAACCGTATTCTCCACTGGAGGTTACACATTTTCCTGATTCAGAGATTAAGCTTCGATTTAAAATAAATGTTAAAAATAAAAAAGTTATTTTAGTACAGTCATTCTACAAAAATGTTAATGACTGTTTAATAGAAGCGCTGTTTGCTGCTGAGACAGCAAAAGATATGGGAGCAAAAAAGGTAATACTAGTAGCACCATATTTTCCGTATCTTAGGCAGGATAAAAGGTTTAGTCCCGGCGAGTGTATTTCGCTTAGAACGGTTGCGAAAAATATTGATGATGATTTTTCGGAAGTGTATATAATTGATCCGCACCTGCACAGAGAAAAAACATTGAGCCACATTTTTAAGATTAGATCAAACAAATTGACTGCTAACCCGTTGATCATCAATTATATCAAAAATAAAATCAAAAAGCCATTAATTATCGGTCCAGATTGGGAAAGTTATAAATGGGCGCAAAAGATTGCTGAAGAGATTGGATGCGATTTTGCAATAATGGAAAAGAAACGATATTCTGCAAGAAACGTTAAAGTTAAACTTAATAAAAAAATCAACATTTCAGACAGAAATTTGGTTTTTATAGATGATATGATATCTACCGGACATACACTACTTGAAGCAATTAAAGCTATGAAAAAAATAGGTGCAAAAAAAGTGATATGTTTTGCTGTCCATGGAATTTTTGTGGAAAACGCGCTTTCAAAACTTAAGAAAGCAGGCGCAACAGTAATTACTACAAATACCATTCCAAACAGCGTTGGGAAAATTGATGTTACAGAATTGATTAGTAAAAAATTGACTAATTAGAAGAAATATTTATATTTATTGCTGTACATTCTTGAAATGTGATGATAAAAAACCTAAACGATCTAATTGAAAATTTAAGAAACGGTAAAATTACCGGCAGGCTTAATGTTGAAATAGATAATAAAGGGAAAATTAATAACCTTTCAATTAAGCGGATGGATGATCAAAAAGAGATAGAGTCGGAAATTGCCAAAGTTAAGCTGAAAACAAACGCGCTGCAAAATGTGAACTTTTCTGGAATGAATGTTAGCGGGTCAAATTTTGGCGGACTTAGCCTTGAAGGGTCGAATTTTTCTTATTCAAAGATTTTTGGAAGTGATTTATCTGAAACTAATCTGCAAAATGCTAATTTTTATAGGGCGCATATCTCTCAAACGAACATGTCAAACTCTTACGGAATTAAAAGTCTTGCGCATTCGTATCTAACAGGCTCAGTAAATTTGTATAATGTGGGGCCATCGTCAGGCTCGCAAATGACAAACCCCTATGATGGTATTGCGGAAAGCCAGGCTGGATCAGGGATTGCCGAAGATAAGACAGATATAAGCAGACTTCTAATACATAAAAGAAATTATTGATAATTTGCCACAATTATCAAAGAATCGAATTGCATCGGAATAAGATAATTAACGCAATTATTTATATTAGTAACCTTTACCAAAATAGGTATAGTAATTAGAGTCCTTTCCACAGGCAAAACATTTACCTTTAGTTTTTTTCTCATGGAAAGGAATGTTTCTTGAGCCTGCACCACCAGATAGCTCTTTAATAGTTTCCTCACAGTCTGGCTGACCGCAGAAAAGGGCCTTAGCTATTTTTCCATTGTTAATCGCTTTTTGGAATTCAGCCATATTTTGAATTTCAGCGATATTTTCAGTTAAAAACTTCTTGGATTTATTATAAAGAGCATCGTGCATGGCTAATAACTCAGAATCAACCTTTTTTGCTAAATCCTTAATCTTCACAGCTTCTTTTTTAAGATTGTCCCTACGAACAATAATAACCTGCTCTTTTTCAATGTCTTTTGGGCCGATTTCTATCCTGATGGGAACACCTTTAAGTTCCCATTCATTAAATTTCCAGCCGGGCTTATACTCATCGCGATCGTCCAGATAAACTGAATGATTTTCCAATTGTTTTTTTAATTCGTTTGCCTTTTTTAATACTAGTTCTTTATCTTTAAAATAAATTGGAACAATTACAATTTCTATCGGCGCTAACCTAGGCGGGAGCACCAGCCCATGATCATCACCGTGCACCATGACCATGACGCCAAGCATACGAGTAGTTATCGCAAAGGTGTTTTGCCAGACGTACTGTTCTTTTTCATTTTTATCAAGATAAGTTATGCCAAAAGCCTTGGCAAAATTCTGGCCATCGAAATGCGCGTCAGGACCCTGGATAGCTTTGCCGCTTGGCAATAATAGTTCAATAGTTATTGTATATTCAGCGCCTGCAAATTTTTCCTTTTCGGTTTTTTTACCTTTAATACCGTAAAGCGCAAAATAATCCTTTAAAACTGAATCGTACATGTCCAAAATATCTATGCATTCCTGTTCTGCTTCTTTTTTGGTTGCAAAAACTGTGTGCCCTTCATTCCATAAAAATTCGCGTGTCCGTAAAAATGGCACAGGATGTTTAAACTCCCACCGAACTACATTGTTCCATTGGTTCAATCGTAACGGAAGGTCGCGCCAACTTCTAATCCATTTTTTATAATTTTCATACATAATTGTTTCAGAAGTGGGACGGATTGCCAGTTTTTCATCAAGTTTGGAATCTCCTGCATGAGTTACCCAGGCAACTTCAGGTGAGAAGCCTTTAATATGATTTTGTTCTTTTTTTAGGAGCCTTTCAGGTATCAATAATGGAAAATAAGCATTACTAATACCCATGCTTTTAAGTTTTCCATCCACTACCTTTACAACTTTTTCCCAGATGGAATATGCGTAAGGCCTTATAACCATACAACCGGATACATCAGTATAATCTATTAATTCAGACTTTAATATTACATCAGTATACCATACAGACAAATCATCTGTTTTTTTTTCGGATATGCCTAATACGTTTTTTGCCATAAATTAAGAATTATATCTTTTCTATATAAATTTAATGGAATTTAGTATGCATTAAGCTCTAGTCTATATTCTTAAATTTCCTATTATATCCTACATCACAATAAAATATAAATATAGGTTAGCTACATTGTAGCTAATAATGAAAAAACAAACAAAAATAGAATTAAATGGCTTCGAAATGCT
>JBDRFR010000162.1:0-6630 GCA_043818675.1 Nanobdellota archaeon | reverse complement strand
ATACCATTACCTTCAGACCAGTTCTTAAAAGTATTATTGACTGTGAAGTTCCAATACTGATAACTATATCCTGCAGCGGTTGAAACATTAACTGCAATAATATATGAGCCTTCCTGGCTATAATTTCCTGCCCAGGTGAATCCTGTCAGGTTTTCGTATGATAATTGGTTTCTTCCATCAATAAGCCATCTGATGCGCGCAACAGATAAGTTTGTGAATGTAACATTGAATGTCTGGCTGCTTGATTCAGCGATTGAGAAATTGATCATCTCTGCATTTGTCCAGCTTTCGCCTAAGGTTATATTAGGATATATTTTTGTGATATTGGGGGGGGATTCTGCGTAATAGATGGTAATGGAATTTGCTGACAATCTGGGAGTGTAATTGATACTGTCAGTCTGGAAATTCAACTTGTATTGGAAGTATTGGTTGTTTGGTAATGATGAAATATCTGTTAGGGTATGGTTGTTGCCTAGATTTTGGAAGGTTTCTCCATCGCAGGCTGGATCGTTGCAGGTCCTTGCACTCAGATTTAATCTTAAGGCGCCTCTTTTATAGATGTTTAGGATTTCAGCTGCTGATAAAGTTCTGTTCCAGATGGCGACTTCGTCGATTGTGCCGTTGAAATAACAAACGGAGTTTACACATCCAGCACCAACAAGTACTGATTTACCAGTATCATTCATTCCCTGATAAACGCCTGAATTATCTGTCGTAGTTGAAATTTGATTACCATCTACATAAATTTTTAAACCAGAATCGGCTTCTGAACCATCATAGGTTGTAGCAACATGATGCCAGGCGTTAGCTGTAACCAGACTATCCCCGTTAGAATTTTCTATTTGAATACGGTTGGTACCAGTATTATTATAGAGAGCTAATCCAATTCTTCCATCATTTATCATCCTAAACTGCCATTCTCTATCGTAGTTTCCATCCCCACCAAAGTCATCCTTACTAAAAAAAACATCATCATTTCCAATCCCAAGCCTATAAACCCATGCAGATAAACTAAATGGCTTATCGTTATTCGAGCCATCGGTAAAACTTAAACCCCTGGAATCATTAATTTCAATATAATCCCCATCTCCATCAAAATACCAACCTCTGTTAAATTTACCTGAAGCATTTCCTCCACTTGAACCATTATTAAATATGAAAGTACCATTATTACCATTACCCGAATAATCATAAACATTACTTAGGTTTGTGCCGTTCTCATCATATCTTGAATCATTATTAAAATGCATAAGTAAAACATTCCCGCTCATGTTTACCCCATCACTGTAAGTGTTATGGGCAATAATATCGTTTGCAATGAAGTTATGGGTGTTTTCAATCTCTAAGTCATAGACATGCTGCGGCTCTAACTGTTTTATTGAGCTTATTTCATCAAAAATTATCACTTTTTGACTGTGCTCAGAAAAGCTAAGCTTATCTGACATTTCAAATTTAATTTGATTTTTTGTTTTTTCAGACAATACATAACCCTCTTCAGAATCAAAAGATTTATATATCTTATTGGATTCTAATATTCTTACGTAATCACGTAATGTTATTAAAATATGGAGGTCGTCAAAAATGCCAACAGTGACAATTTCACTACCTAAAGAATTAAAGGAAAGACTAGATAAGCATCCAGACGTAAACTGGTCTGAGATATTCAGAAGATCATTTAGAAAGAAAGTTAAAGACTTGGAAGAGTTTGAAAGATTTAAAAGAGGTGAAGCATAGATGGTGAGCGTATCATTCACAATATCAGATGAATTAAAGACAAAAATGGATAAATTCTCATGGATTAACTGGTCAGAAGTTGCAAGACAGGAAGCAATTGAACAGGACAAAAGAGCAGAACTGTTTAAGGAATTGGAGGAGTTAACTAAAGACAGTAAATTAACAGATAAGGACTGTCTTAAACTTGGACGATTAGTCAAAAAAGATATCTGGCAAAGGCTACATAAGGGGTCGTAAATGGAGCTGGTTATAGATGTGAATATCGCCTTTTCTTTGTTAAAAAAAGGATCGTTTACGAGACAGTTGTTTCGTAAATATAAATTAGAGATGTATTCCCATCCTTTAATCATTGAATCATTTGATAAATATTCTGAAGCCATTTGTTCTAACTTAGGTGTCTCAGAAGATAAGTTTGATAAGATTAAAGTAATTTTATCTAGATTAGTTAACTTAAAGGAAAAACCTTCTCCGCAGCAGCTGAATAGGGCTAGATCACTTATAACAGATCCTGAAGACTCACCGTATCTAGCATTAGCGATGAAATTGGGAATTGACCTTTGGTCAAATGATCCACATCTTAAAGGGCAGCCGGTAGTAAGAGTTTTTGGGACTGATGAGCTTGCTTCATTCTTAGAATCCCGAGAATAATGTTCTATGTCTTCATTTGAATCCTGATCTAATTCAGGCACAGCAACTTCCATATCTTCGTTTAATTCAGAAACCCTAACCCATCTTGTGCAATATTCATCAAACTCATCATACTTTTTATTCCAAACATCGCCAGCATAGTAATCACATTCTTCCTCTGAATATAATCTAACCAAATAAGGATGGTTTCCAGTTGTATTAACGCTTCTTCCGGAAGCTGTTGTTAATTCATAGATTGGCTTTGTACCCATATCCAGCAATGCCTTAACTCTGTTAGAAACTAATTTTCCGATTTCTTCATCTAAGCTCAAAACATATTCCCCTGGCTTAATATCAATAATCCTCTTCTTGGTATTATCAGACATTGTGATTAAAGAGTTTTCAGCAATACAAAGTGTCTCATCTTCTATGTTGCCTGGCAATTCTCTATTATAGAAATTAAAGCCCGGATCCCAACTGATGTTCGTCCATGAAGCTTTGTAAGTGGCGTTGAAAACTCTGGAAGTATAATTACCTGATCTATTCTCGAACAATCCGGAAGAGTTAGGTAATAAACCGATGAAATTGCCGGAAAGATTATAGGTAGTATTACCGTAATTTCCAACATTCCAGCTGCTGAATGTCTGGTTTGCGCCTGACCATGTACTTTTGCCGGCATTATCATAAACAAGGCAGTTCCAGCTATAGGCAGAATCTTTAAACCTCCCTGTTACTGTGGGATCTTCTGAAAACAATGTTGAGTTGGATGCACCTTTCAGGCTTTTTGTCTGCGCTAAAGACCAGCTTCCGTCAAGGGTAGTGTATAAAGAGATGTTTGATAAGCCGATTATATCTGACGCTGAACAGTTGAAAGTGATGTTAGTTGTGAGCGGCACAGTATTATTATTGTCAACAGGCAGGTTTAATATTGGAGTTGGGGCAGAGGCATCGATAGAGATTGAGTTTTGGGAGGTTGAGTTTAGGTTGCCTGCATTATCTATTGCGTACGCCTTATATGTAACTGTAGCGTCTGAGAAAACAACGGTCGAATTCTTGCTTTGGTTGATATAGAAATTCCATTTATCTGTATCATATTTTCTTAGGTTGGACATGTATAATATCTGGATCTCTGAAGCCGACAAGCTTCTGTTCCAGATTCTTAATTCATCTATCTGCCCATCTATAGTACTCACAAAGTTATTTGCCCCATCATGCCAGCTAGAACCTACAGAAAGTTTATTCAAGGTCGTAGCGCCAAAGGGAGCTGAACCATAATCCATTAGTTCTCCATTGATGTAGATATAAATATTGTTTTCGCTTCGTATTCCAACAATATTCTTCCAAACTCCATTACTTAGGTTATTAATAGCTGTAATTCTTACATAATTGCTACCTGAATTATCTCTTACCTGAAAAGAGATGTTGCCTTTATTTTGATAAAATTTTACAAAATCATTGGCTGTTCCCAAAGTACCTGACGTATATGAAACTACAAAACCAGAATCACTCTCTATCTTATCTGGGTTATACCATACAGAGAATGTATAGTTTGTTCCAATATCCCCAATATCCCCAATATCTATAAATTGAATATTATCCTCATTAAAATCAAATGCTCCGCCATATTTTCCAGTTGTTATCCATGATGGATTTGAGCCGGATGTGGAGTTTCCGGGGGTTCCATTATTGCCATATTTAGACAAATCCTTAATTCCTCCTGATGCGTTATTGCTATAATTCTCACCTAATGCACTTACATTATCAAAGTTCATCATCAAAACCAAAGAATCATTAAATATCGTGAAGTTTGTGCCGTTAAAGTTATAGATGAACTTATCCATGTCTGCTGCATCAGTTATAGAAACATTAACATCAAACCATTGTTTGGTCTGGACAGCGCCTGAACCAGGGGTAGGGGATGTGAAATTTATTTTTGGGTGGGTTGCATCGATTGATATTGTGCGGATATCTGTTGAATTTATGTTGTTGAAGTTGTCTATTGCGAATGCCTGGTAGGTGTAGGTTGTATCAAGCAATGAAGACTTATTTATGTAGAGATGATAGCTGGATGAATTAATTTTATTGAGATTGATATTGCCATCTCCTACTGTTAAAATAGAATAATTACCTTCTGTGCTTTGGTTGATATAGAACTGCCATTTGTCTGTGTCGTATTTGTTTAGGTTTGAGAGGTATAATAGGTTAATTTCTGTAGCTGACAAGCTTCTGTTCCAGATGCGTACTTCATCTATTTTGCCAGTATACTGACCCAAATTGCTTACACATGAAGCATCTGCATCGCTGCCAATTGCATTATCATTACAACTACCACCTGCTGCTCCAAGATTATCACTTCCTGTTCCAATTGCAATCCCATTTATATATACTGAATAGCTTGCTGCTGTGGACTTATCACCGCCATTATATGATACAACAACATAGTTCCATCTATTTAACAATGAAGAGAGATCATAAGGAGTGTACCATTGTGTACTGCCTCTAAAGACTGACCCTATTTCTCCACTTGTTCCTGTTTTCTTATAAAAAGAAAAGAAAAACTGAGTTGTCTGTTTTAATCTAATCAAGAAATACCAATCACCATCAGACATCGATTCAGTTGGATAAAACCACATAGAGGCAGTAAATGCAGAGTTTCCTGGATGGATTATATTTGAAGTTCCTAATCCTATATAATCATTTGAACCATCAAAACTTCCAGAATAACTGCCATGTTTGGCAGTTGCGTTAGACCTTCCACCACCATACCATGTGCCATTGTTGCTATATCTGCTCAAATCAACAATATGAGTAGAATTCTCTCCCAACTCAGAGATATTATCCAAATTCATCATCAATACAAGGGAATCATCAAGCAAGGAAATGGCAGAACTTCCATTATTGTAAGTGAAATTAGTCAGATCAGAGATTGTAAGGTTTGCTGTAAGATTATCTGATTCGACCTTTATTGTTGTCTCGTTAGTCCCGTTCCAATTAAATATCACTTTATTTAAATCATCAGCATTTGTGATGGAAACATTAATCTCAACATTGCGTTCTGTGTGGGTTGTAGCATTATCTAGTGTTGGAGAAGTAAAATTAATTCCAGGAGGGGTCAGATCGTAAATCAATGTATAATTTCCTTCTGTACTCCAAACACTGCTTCCGGAAGTATCGTAACCCAAACAGTTCCAGGTGAAGGTGCCGCTCGAAGGGAAAGTGTAAGTCCAGTTGGTGGAATTAGAAACGCCTGAAAGGACAGTAGTATTTGTGTAGTTTATATTGCCTGATTGGTTCCAAACATAGACTGTAAGGTTTGTGATGCCAACAGTGTCTGTGATGTTACAGAATAATTTTTGAGAGGATGACGCTGTCCTGAAATTGTTAGCAGGATTTACCATATGAACTGTTGGAAGAGTATCAACTGTAACCGTTCTTATTTCAGTAGAGTTTGTGTTGTTGAAGTTGTCTATTGCGAATGCTTGGTATGTGTAGGCGCCTTCAGTTAAAACAGTTGTTGTATTCTTTGTCTGATTGACATATAAACTCCAGTTTTCTTTATCATATTTGTTTAGGTTTGAAAAATATAATTGTTGAATTTCTTCTGCTGAAAGAGAACGATTATAGATACGAACTTCGTCTATCGAACCACCAAAATAATCCTCGCGATTAATAATCTCAGCGCCAAAACCTGCCTTCCTGGAGGGGACATATTCTACTGGATTACTATTTGCAGTAGTATTTTTTAGTTCGCCATTAATATATATTTCTTGTACATCATTAACAGTATCAAGTGTATAAACTACATGATACCACTGATCAGCATTCCAAATCGTTATCCCCGAATCTGTGCTTAATTGATTTGTCCCGTCATAATACATTCCTGAAATTTCTCCATTAGTAGATGTTGAACCTAACCCTGTAACACTTCCAAGATAAAATCCAACAATAACTCTCGAACCAATATCCACTATAAACTGTTCTTCGCTATCACCAGATATAGAAGTTACCGGACTGAACCAGAATGCATAAGTGCCTTGCTGCAGGTCTAAGTCAACATCTGCAATCGTACCAATATCAATATAATCATCAACACCATCAAAGCTCAAACCCATCCCATATCTTCCGGTAGTATAATTTCCACCAACTTCAGTCATGTTATAGATGGTCCCATTATTACCATAACTAGATAAATCAACAGTTATATTATCACTTGTTCCTTCACCTAAAGCAGAAACATTATCAAAATTAAACATCAGAACCAATGAATCG
>JBDRFR010000161.1:0-4722 GCA_043818675.1 Nanobdellota archaeon | reverse complement strand
TTTTTGTTTGTATTAAGTGTTGCTTGGTAGCTTGTTTCTGACATAGAAATCACCTCATTATTTTAAGTTTATTGACGATAAGCTAGTATATATACTTTACGAATTAAGAAAAAGATGAGTGGACTTTTTAGACAACCCCTTACTACTTAATATTATTTTCTACTAAGCCGTTTTTACACCCATATTACAATTATAAAAACTATCACTGCAAAAAATGAAAGACACCAATTCTTATCATAGCATACTTTTTACAAATTTTTACCAGAATGCAAGCAATGTCAGCTTATTTTAAACCAACGCGTTGCCCAATCATTATTGTAAAGCAGGCTCGTTCAATTATTCTATGGCTAGTATCTTTTATAATGCACAGGCATTTCACCATTTTTCTATGATGTTTACAGTTGTGTATATCCAGGTATAACGAATTGATTAAAAAGAAATTTATTAGATTTTCCATCAATAAACAAATCGAAAGTTTTATATATAAATTATCCCAAATTAGGGTTAATGGCATCAGGATTCAGGAATGTAATAGAGTTTTTTGGAGAGATTGGTTTATACGATGTGGTATTGCCTTTCTTGCTCGTATTTACTATAGTTTTTGCAATCTTTGAAAAAACCAGGATCCTTGGAACAGAGGATATTGATAATAAAAAGTATCCCCGGAAAAACCTAAACGCTATGGTCGCTTTTGTGATAGCGTTTTTTGTTATAGCAAGTTCTGAGCTTGTCGAAATTATCACTGACGTTTCAAGCGCAGTGGTTATATTATTGCTGGCATCTGTCCTATTTTTATTGCTTGTCGGATCATTTTTCAAAGAAGAGAAAGACGGTTTCTGGCTGCAAAGCAAAAATTGGCAGATTTTTTTCATGATAATCATGTTTGTTGGCATTGTTTTGATCTTCTTAAATGCTATCGGCTGGCTGGACGATCTTTGGAATTTTTTAAGTAACGGAAGCGGCGGCAACGCTGTTGGATCGATAGTTTTAATAATACTGATTATACTATTCATGATGTATATCGTAAAAGAGCCCGGTAAAGGGTCTTCATCAAATGAAAAAAAGGATTGAGAGGTGTTTGAAAAATGGCTTCACAAGCATATAAATTGGAAGGTTTTGTAAGAACAATGGAATCATGGGGTTTAACAGATGTATTACTCCCGTTCTTGTTAATATTTGGAGTTATGTTTGCAATTCTCCACAAGATTAAAGTATTTGGAGATCGGAAAAACATCAATGTTGTGGTATCGCTTGTGTTTGCGTTACTTGTTGTTGTTCCGCACGTTACCGGTGTTTACCCGGCGGGTTATGACGTTGTACAAATACTAAACTCATCATTACCCAGTGTCTCGATAGTAGTAATAGCAGTTGTAATGTTATTGATACTAATCGGTGTATTTGGTGGTGAAGCTAGCATGTTTGGTATGGCTGCGCCTACTTGGATTGGATTTATATCCCTGGGAATAATAGTATATATTTTCGGCGGTGCTGCTGGCTGGTGGGGAGGATACGGCAAGATGTCTGGTTTTTTCGGTTCAGACACAATCGCAATCATCGTGATGTTGCTTATTTTCGGAATAATAATATCGTTTGTTACCGGCGATGACAAAAGTGAAGAACTTGGTACTATGAACAGGTTCGGTATTGACTTTAAGAAAATATTCGGTGGCAAAAAATAGAATGGCAACATTTTTGGATGTTAGTGGTTTAGAGCACTTTTCATCCTTTTTTGTTTTTCTTTTTGTATGGCTTACTGTTTACGCTTTATTACAATATACAAAAGTAATCGGCGAAAATCAGGGTGTAAGCGTTATTATTGGTCTTGTTGTTGGTCTTCTAGTACTGTTCTCTCCTATAGCTGTTGGTGTTATTGAATATATCTCACCATGGTTTGCAGTAATTTTTATTTTTGCAATTTTTGCGTCTATCAGCTTCAAGACCATGGGAGCAGGAGATATGGATATGATAACAGGCGGCAGATCCCTAAAAGCGCTTATTGGTATAGTTGTTTTAATTGTGCTTATTGTCGGTTCATTAAGCTACGTTCGAAACGAAGTCACGATTCCAGGCGACAACGAAACCAGCACCGACTATAGGTCCTCATCAGCAGTATTGTTTCATCCAAGCGTTATTGGCGCAATATTTCTATTGATAGTTGCTGTCTTTACTATTGCTTTATTAACTGGACGGCACAGCTGATATATTATAACTTATTCTATAAATTGTACAATTTACATTATCTAAACATTAATGACCAAAAATTCGTCTTAGAATTTATTACAACTTGGGTCTAATACCCCGATACTTGCATCGTTATTATTTTCCAAGTTGTAATGACCAAAAATCCGTCTTGAAGATTTGTTTAATACCCCGGAGCTCTGCCCGTTGGGATAACAAATTTTAGGATTTTTGATTTATTTTTTAAAAGAAACAGTCTTTGTAATTCTGGATAATTTATTTACGTTTTCCGTGAACGTTGGCAATATTTTCTGGAACACCTTCTCCATCGCTTTAATTTCTGTGCCTACTTCGATAAGATTCTGGTCATACTCAGAAACTTTACCAAGAATTCCTTTATGCAAAGCATCAAAATTAGTTTTCAGGTTTTCAATTTCAGTTTGTATTTTAGTTATTTTCTGTTCTGTCGTTTCCTTCCATTCGACCATCTTATTGATATCTTTTAAGAGTTCATTCCATTTCTCATCAATTATAGCCTCTGCCACTTCTTCAATTTTCTGTTCGTTGATTGAATACTCCTGCTGCGCGGGTTGTTGCGGCATCTGCTGCTGCTGCTGCTGCTGCTGAGCAGGATCTGCATACCCATAAATCTGTTGTGTTGAATATCCCTGATTTTGCATTTCCATCGGAGAAGGTTGATTATACTCTTGCTGAGGCGGCGGATATGGCGCTTGCGGTGCTTCAAAAGGCGCCGGTTCATCCTTTTTCACTTTAAATAAAGCCATAACATTTCACCTCTAACTTAAACTTATAAACATTGTATTTAAAACTTTCCATTTACTGCTCTAATACCCCGATGCTATTATTTTCCAAGTGATAATGACCAAAAATCCGTATCAAATATTTGTGCTATACGCCGAAACTCTATTAGGATAACAAATCTTAAGATTTTTGATTTATTACAACTTTGCTCCAATATCCAAATACTTGCATCAACATTATTTTCCAAGTTGTAAAAATCCGTATCCAAGATTTGTGTAATACCCTAAACTCTGTGAGATAACTAATCCTAGGATTTTTGATTTAATTTTTCCTCTATTAATTCATCCACTTCGTTATGCGTAACAAAATTCACAGGCTCCCATGCATCTATATATTTTTTTAGGATTGCCACTTCTTCTCTTTTGGCGCTCATCTGCAGCTCCTTAATCATCATCAGCATGCGTTCCTTAAGCTCATTTGTTTCCTTTTTAAGCTCATGAATATCAGTTATCGTTGTCTTTATTTCTGTTGACAGCCGTTTATGCCTATGGATCATGTTTTGTTCAATCACTTCCATCCTATTCTGCATATTTGTATTTTTCTCTTCAAGTATCCGTACTCTCCTGTTTAAATTAGTAATATCCTCTGATACATCCTGTTGCGGCGCCTTGTTTGCATGTTTAAAAAGTCCGCCACCCTGATTGCCTTCAGGTTTCTTAATACTAATAAACTGTCCCATCCTTAACCTGTTTTTACATTAAGAACTATAATAATGTTACGGTTTCAAAATATTATATCAGAGTACCGAAATATATAAATAGTAATATACCTCTGACATATATATTTTGATTATTAGGTGATAAATATAGAAGTTATTATAAAAGCTCTAAAAAAAATAGAAAGGCTATGTAAAAAAGCTAAAACACATATAGAAAATGCTGAAGCCATTGCAAATAATAGGATAGGTTACAAAACTCAGTTCAAAGATTCAGGTTTGGTTCAATCACAAAAAGAGATTTTTAATGCTGCATTATCAGAAGCCAGATGGGAACTTTATAAAATATACCAGGATGCTCAAAAAGCTGATAAAACTGAAAAAGCATTAATTAATTTAATTTCAGAAGAAGTTAAAAAAATCATGGGTTAATTTTTAAAAGCAAAGATGAACACTATCAAACAATATTTAGATGATATTGAAAATTCTTGTAAGAAAACAGTTGAATTAATTGACAAAGCAACGGCAGCACTAACTGAAAAATCAGCAAGAATTAACCGCGGAAATTACAGACCAAGTTATTCT
Organism: Nanobdellota archaeon; assembly: GCA_043818675.1. GTDB lineage: Archaea > Nanobdellota > Nanobdellia > Woesearchaeales > DATDXC01 > JBDRFR01. The sequence goes on along the minus strand of JBDRFR010000161.1, from coordinate 482 downwards.
AGTTTGATTAGCTCGATTATCGAAGAGATGGGTAAGGCAAAAAATAGGCTTTTTGAAATATATAAAGATATAGAAAATTTGGACACTGGTAAAACAGAAAATTCCATTATAAATAATATGAAAGAACAGCTTGAAGAAAAATAAGTATTAACAAAAATAGCTGATAATCTATTTCTATGATAGCAGTGGAGTACTTTCCTATTGATATCTATATTACATGAATAACTCAGACAGATTACTTATCCTAAATTTCATATTTTGATTAGGGAATCATAAATAATGATTTCCAAACGATCTGCCTGTGGAAATTAAAAATTTCACTGGAGATAACAGAGTATTAGTAGGAATATTGTAACCATTTCTAACAATTCAAATAAACCCCTTAAATTTCCAATAAGAATATACCGTTGTTCTTACCTTTGTTATTTAGCATTCCATTTAAAAACATAACCTTTAAATACTAATTATAATATAAAATATAT
>JBDRFR010000160.1:0-9227 GCA_043818675.1 Nanobdellota archaeon | reverse complement strand
TTTTTGTTTGTATTAAGTGTTGCTTGGTAGCTTGTTTCTGACATAGAAATCACCTCATTATTTTAAGTTTATTGACGATAAGCTAGTATATATACTTTACGAATTAAGAAAAAGATGAGTGGACTTTTTAGACAACCCCTTGGGATAGGTGATGCCTAATTATATTTTATTAAATAAGCGCTTATTTCATCCGAATATTAGATTACAAAAGTTTTTATCTGAGCTATTTTTTATATATTGATAGATGAAAGACATTGAACATCATAAAAGGGAGCTTAAATTCCTGATAGTACTGCTTTTAATATTTCTTATGACGTTTATCATTGCATTGATCAATCTTAAAAAAAATGTATCGATCTTTGGTCTTGATCTGCCGCTAATGATAGAGAACTGGATAATTTTTGCCATGTCATTTTTTGGAGTATTAAAAGTCTTCTTTAGTCTTTTAAGGCATTAGTGTATTGTTTATTAACACTGTCATCCAATGCGCTCTTTTAAACTGCCATGAATCCATCTATAAAATAAACTTTACTTGATTTAGTGTGCTAACCTGTTTTCTAAAAATCGATTGGGCATAAACCAAAAGATTTCTATACAACTTATTATTTTTGTATCTTATGACGTATTACGATGATATTTCAGATGGTTATGAAGAACTTCATAAAGACGAACAGCTTAAAAAAATAGAGTTGATTAAAAAACACCTAAAAGTAGCCCCGAAGGATAGACTATTAGACGTTGGTTGCGGAACAGGTCTTACAACAGAGCCTTGGGATTGTATAAGGTATGGAATCGATCCGGCAAAGCAATTACAAAACAGGGCAAGACAAAGTGATAAAATCAACTATAGGCTGGCAGCTGCAGAAGATATCCCCTACCCTGATAATTTTTTTGATATTGTGATCTCAATAACAGCAATCCAAAACTTTCAGGATATTGAAAAAGGATTGAGTGAAATAAAGCGGGTCGGAAAAAATAAATTTATTCTAAGCTTTTTAAAAAGAAGCCCTAAAAAAGAAATGATCAGCGATTTGATAAGAAAATTATTTATAGTAACCGAAGTTATAGAAGAAGATAAAGATCTGATTTACTTATGTAAAAACAGATGCTAAACCGAACATTAGTAAGGCATTATCTGAGGTTTCGATTAAAAAAACCAGATAAAGCAATTAGCTAAACCGAACATTAGTATGGCATTATCTGAGGTTTCGATTAAAAAAACCAGATAAAGCAATTAGTTAAACTGAATATTGATGAGGCATTATCCGAGGTTTCGATTAAAAATTATCAAATAAAGTATTTAAAGCTAACCCGAATAATTATTAATTTATGTTTCGATTGATTGGTGCAGTCAACTTTTATGTGTTGGAAGGATAGTGTCTAAATATGCTTAATAAACCCGGTAAGCCTTGCCTCACTTAAGTTGTCAATGCTCGATTGATTTATAATAGTAATCTTAGACGAGGTGAAAAAAATGTCAGAATTAACAGGCGAACGGCAGGTCATTTTAGTAAGTTCCAGAAGCCACATGGAAATTATGGGCAAAGACATAGAAAAGGATGATATTATTACTATCGCCTGGCACATGCCTGTAAGTTTTGATCCGCAATTATACGCTGTGTCCATCGGTAAAACCCGTTACAGCTGTGGGCTGATCCAAAAAAGCAAATCTTTTGTTGTTAATTTTGTTTCTCCTGATTTAAAAGATCAGGCAATTTTTTGCGGGACGCATTCTGGCGATCATATAGACAAATTCAAAGATTCGGGCCTGACAATAGAAGAGGCATCTTCAATAGATTGCGGCCGCATTAAAGAAGCTTTAGGCTATCTTGAATGCGAGGTTATTAACGAGGTTGACGCAGGCGACCACATAATCTTTCTTGGAAAAGTTATATCCTCAGACTTAAAAAAAACAGGGAAACGATTGTTCCAGGGGACAAAGAAGGATTTCACGACAACTGAGTATTAATCACAAATTTATTATATTCTGATAACATCTCGTTTTACTCAATGGAAGACCAAATAATAAAGTTAGCAGACGTATTTCTGAAAACCGGCATGGCTTTTTCAGAACACGAGGCAGTCGAAAAAGCAAAAGCCACATTAAATGCAGAGAAGATTGTTATAAAATCCAAGGAGGCAAATGATCCTCTGTCAAAAGATATAACTGTTGAGCAATTATTGCAAGAAGCAGGCAAAGAAGAAAACCATGAAGAAACCAAAACAGAAGGTAACCAGCCTGATGGACAGCCAGTGCCTTTTGACGAAGAAGAGTCCCCTGATTCTGAGAATGGGGAAGAAGAGTAAAATCTTCAACCTATATACTCCAGTATATAAACGTTTAAATATGATTAGTGACTACTAGAGAATAATAATAAAATACTGGGGGTGTTTTTCAATGAAAAGAATACTATTGTTAAGCATATTATGTCTTGTTTTAATTAGTTCAACAGCTTTTGCCGGCAACTTTACCTTGGATAAAACCCAGGTAGTTTTAGGTGGCGATACGCAATCCCGAAGCAATGACGACGAAGATTACTATGAACGAAAATCTGATACTTTCTCGATTACAAATACCGGGACAGGCAGTTTAGGCAATGTTACTATCACATCAAACGCCAATTCAAAATATGAGGTTAACTTAACAGCTAATGTGCCTTACGTTAAGGTTAGTAATGGTATCAGGCTGTCAAACGCTCTTGCAGCAACTGCTCAAATCACGGTTAACGGTAAAATCACTGATGATATTGACGGTGTTGACAGCAATAATGTGGTAAATCCTGTAAGTGTTGGCTCAATTTCGGTTGTTGCTGATCATTCCGCTTCTCAGGCAGTAAACCTAAAAATGCAGGCTGAAAATCAGTTAGAGATAAACAGAGTTTACATTTATGTAAATGACGGCTCAGAAAACTCATATAATGATGGTGATGATGTTAAAGATTTAAAGCCTGGTGATGTTTTGACTGTTAGAGTCGAGCTAAAAAACAAATTTAGCACTAATGCTCGTGAAGATTTCGATATAGAATCAGAAGTGGAGATCGATTCTCTTGAAACAGGCGATTTTGATTTTGATGAGAACAATTTGGATTTTGGCGGCATAAGCGCTTCTGAAAAAAGCAGTGAAGAGACCACGCTTGACATTGATGAAGATATTGATGATGACACCTATACTGTTCGGTTCACGGCAACTGGTGTTGACGATAATGGTGCCAGGCACGGCGAGACTATCGAGATAGACTTTAAAGTTGTCAGGGAAAAGTATGACATTGCTATTAAAAAGTTAACTCTTGAACCAACAACTATCGATAATTGCTATGATCGGACTGTTGATTTAAAAGTTGACATAAAAAATATCGGAAGGAGCAACGATGACCAGATTGTCCTTAAAGTAGCTGCGCCTAATTTGCAGTACAGCAAGAAAATTGAAGATATTGATCTTGACAAGGATGATGATGAGACCAATATTTTTAGGATACCTGTTGACGAGGATACAGCAGCTGGTAATTACTTCATTGAAGTAAGCACTTATTATAATGATGATGAGCCAAGCAACAATGAAGATATAACTTTAGTTGTTATCAACTGTCCAACAAAAAAGCCTGCTGAGCCAGAGGCACCACCGGTAGTGGAAGAAAAGCCTCCTGTAAAAGACGACACAGAGGTTATAGTTATTGGCGGCAATACTGACGAAGTTGCTGATACAACTTTACCGATCATTGCAGGGACTCAGCTAGTAGCATCTGTTGAAAATAGTGGTTTCTCAAGTTCAAAATTTTATGTTGCAATCTTGGCAGCAGCAATCATTATTGCAGTTGGGTCTTTAGTGATGACTATAATCTTAGTGTCTAGACAAAAAAAGACAGAATAAGTCTTTTTTTCTATTTTTATTTTATTCGACGCAATTAATTATTAATACTTCTCCCTAACTTACATCCTGATTTATAAAATATTAATATGTATCCTACTACATACTCATCATAAGATAGATATTCCAGTTTACAAATCCTTTTAAAAACGTACTACTTACTAATAAATAATAATTCATTGGGGGATGGTTTACATGGGTGATAATACAGGCTATAGGGTTAGGTTTCTTTTATTATATTTGGTTATTGTGTTGTTGGTGATTTCTAGCGTTGTTGGGGGTACTGTTGGTGGAATATGCGGCGATCGCAGTCTTGATCCCGGTGAGGAATGTGATGATGGCAATACTGATGATCTGGATGGTTGTTCAAGTGTGTGTCTTATAGAAGGTACCTTCTACTGGGCAATGAATGTTGAAGCATCATTTGCAGGTCCTTCTGGTTCTAAGAATTATCAGCAAAACTTTCCGGCAGATTGGGGAAGATGGACTGCAACAAACGCTTATCATGATAATGCGGCAAATCCTTTAGCTTCTTGGGATGAAACTGACTTTTCAAACCAAGTCTTTAATATTGAGGCGACCAGGGAATGGAATGGCAAAAACATCAAATGGACAATCGATTTAGGCGGAATTGACGGCCACTGGTCAACTGGTGTTCAAGTAGTCGTTGCAGATGATACTGAACCATTGTTTACACTGGGCTGGAGTCCTGGCGAAAGCACGTCAGACCCAACTTATAAGCCATATCATTCTGGTGTTGGCTGGGGGACAGCAACAACTACGCTTCCTGAGGGAATGTATGTATCAGGGAATTATAATGAAGAATATTATGAAATCCAAATAATATCTGAGGTTTGGGTTGACGATGATTATGATGAGACAACCTGCGGTGCAGCTGGTTTAACATGGCAGCTGGATTGTTTTGATAATATTCAGGATGGAATAAATGCTGTTGCAGAAGCTGGTATTGTTAATGTTGCTGCAGGAAGTTATAATGAGATGTTGACTATTGATAAGCCATTAAATTTAAACGGTGCCAATGCCGGAATCCATCCAGCTGTTGGTACACATCCTACTGAAACAGTTGGCACAAGAGGTCCGGAAACAATATTAACTCATAATTTTTATGCAATCCATCCTCAAGCAGATGATATTACAATTGATGGTATAAAATTTACAGGGGCAGGCGGAAGGATTATAGATACATATGCTGATGCAGATAACTTTCATTTAACTAATTGCATCTTTGATAATCCTTCTGTAGCTACAACCCAGGGTGTGATACAATTTGGCGGTGGAAGCCATACAGATATGCTGATAGATTTCAATCTTTTCCAGGACAAAGGAGACCACACATTATATACTGGTGGTGTATTTGACAGACTAAATATTGCTTATAATAAATTCAATGTTGAAGGTGACAGTATTTTTTGGACAGCCGATCCGCTGGTAGATGGTATTATTGAAGGTAATGAATTTGACGGAGAAATCGACGGGGTTCCAGGTACTGGATTTAATACTATAAACATTGGAAACGCTGGAAATATTATTGTAAGAGATAACTGGTTCCATGACTGCTATTATACTCCTATACAGATAGGAGTTATAGGCGGATCTATAATCGATAATACTTTTGAAAAAATCTATCCCTATCCCTCAATCGGTGCAGACTCTATCCAGCTTTGGGGCGGACAATGGGGCACTTCTGTTTCAACTGACGTTACAATAGAAAACAATAGGATCTCATTTAACGATATCCCAGGTGCTTCTGACCCATCACACGCTATCAGGTTAAGGCCGGGTGAAAACCCAGGAGATCCTGGTGTTGATGCTGCTAATGTACATATTAATAACAACATTTTTGAAGATGGTAATATCAAAACTGATGCATTTGTTTTAAGGAATCAGGGAAGCGGAACTGCTGATGCAGAAAACAACTGGTGGGGGACTTTGGATTCTAATGAAATTTCTGCTTTAATTCAAGGTACTGTTGATTATTCACTATGGAAAACACACGAGCCTCCTTTTGTTTCTATTAAATCATTAGATACAAGCGTTATTTATAAAAACGGAAACATAATCAATATTCGCATAAAATTGGAAGATTCCATCTATACAGTAACTGCTGATTTTGATGCAGTTGAAGACGAAGCTATCAGTGATGTAACTGCAACTAACAATGGTGACGGAACTTATTCGATTAGCTATACTTTAGTTAGTGGTGCAGAATTAACAGCTACAGCTGCAACTAAGTATTATATTCCAATCACAGCTGATGGAGTAACCGATAATACATTTTCAATAATTATTGACAATGTGCCTCCTCCACCACCAACCCCGGTAAATGAAAACTCCACTTCTTATAGCAGCGGTACAATCGGTATGAATTTTGGCAATGTTCCTGGAGGGTCTTATGATTTAACAGTTCAGGAATATGATGTATCACCTCCAAACGTCCCAACATTTGGAACCGGAAGCTCAGCAGGGAGCATCAATAAATATTATGAAATTGAAAGTACCTTACCAGACGGAGAATTTGAAGTTACGTTAACATTCAGTTATCCTGACGCTGACCAGAATGGAATTGTTGATGGAACATCAGTCAATGAAAATGATTTAAAAGTCTATTATTATGATGAAACAGCCGGTGAATGGATAAATGTTGGCGGAACAGTTGATACTATTGCAAATACAATAACAGTTACAGTTGACCACTTCACTGCTTTTACAATTATTGGCGGAACAACAGCCTCTGGAACAGACATAACTCCGGGTTATGCAAAAGCGTCCGCTTCTAATATTGGTATTCTGGATGTTGTAGTTCAGGATGCAAGCGACACATTTGCTGACAGCTTAGCTACAATTACAATAACCTCTGAGAATTCAGATATTAGTGATGCTGATGTATCTGCTGTAAAATTATATCTTGATGATGATGGGGATGGTAATTTTGAGCCGGGTACAGATGATACAACTGTACTATCGGGAAATTTTGCAGCTAATCAGGTTACATTTAATCCTGGCTGGGCTATAGCAGATGGTACTACTATCCATGTCTTTGTCGCTTATAATACAGCAGCCGGTGCATTGCACGGGAATATATTAGATGCTAGTATTGCAGCAGGAGATATAATACTGACTAATGCAGGCGCAAGCATAGATGAGATAAGCCCAAGTGGGAGTTCAACTTTAGACACAATTAATCCTACTGTAGATTCAACTACTATAACTGGTTCAGCAGGAGTAAATGGATGGGTTGGTAGCGAAGATGGAACCCCTGGCGCTGTTATAACTGCAGAAATAACAGAAGCAAATTCTGGATTAACTGCAACTAATGTTAAAGCAGATTTAAGCATTATTACAGGAAACAGCGGCCTAAATGCAGTTGCTGCAAATGATGCAACTTACGGAGGCGGCTGTACAGGTCCTGTAGCTAATGTCTACACCTGCACATGGAACAATGTTTATGTCGGTCTAACTCTTGGAACTGGCGCTGTTGTAACTGTTAAAGTTGATGCAACAGACAATGCCGGCAGTTCTGTTGCCGGAACAGATGACGGTGCTGACGGCACTGCTGCTGTTGATAAGACAGATCCGATAACATCAGGAACAACTGTTATCCCTGATCCAACAAGTTCAACTCTTACAAGCATAACTGCTTCTACATCAGACGGGAATTCTCCTATCTTAAAGGCAGAATACTTTATCGATACAGACCCGGGCGAAGGAGCTGGAATAGCTATGGATGCAGCAGACGGCTCATTCAATTCTGCATCAGAAAATGTTAAAAAGCTTAATGTTGATGTGAGTGCTTTGGCTGAAGGCGAACATACAGTCTATGTGCGCGGTCAGGATTCAGCAGGTAACTGGGGCCCGATAAACTCAGACACATTTATATTAGATAAAACAGCACCGGAAACATCCGGAGCAAGCATTTCACCAGACCAGACAAAAATCAATCCTACCCTGACAGCAGCTGCAACTGATGCGCTTTCAAACATAAAAAGGGCAAAGTATTCTATCGACTGCGATCTTTGTTCAGCAGTCTGCACAGAATTTTCTATGACTGCATCTGACGGGACATTTGATGAACTGTCTGAAGATGTCACTGCAACAATTAACATTGCAGGCTTGGCTGACGGCACACATACAGCTTATGTAAGGTCAACTGATATTGCAAACAACCAGCAGTCTTCTGCCTGCAGCTCTGATACCTTTGTTGTTGATAAGACAAATCCTTCTATAACATCCGTAACAATCACCGGAGATGCTGATTATGATGGTTGGGTAACAGCTTCTGATGCTGCTATAACTGTTGTGGCTGAAATCACAGAAGCAACCTCTGGTTTAACAGCAGCTAACGCAAGGGCTGACCTAAGGGAAGTAACAGGCGAGCCTGCAGATAGTTATGTTGCAGCTGGCAGCTGTACAGGACCGGTTGGTAATATCTATACATGCACATGGTCAAATATTAATGCAAGAGATAATCTGGCAAATGCAGCAACAGTAAATGTCTATATAGATGCAACAGATAATGTTGCTAATTCACAGTCAGGAGTGACAGATGGTTATGGTTCTGCTACAGTGGATAATGTAATTACCTCAGCTGATGCAGGCGGTCCTTATAGCGATGATGAAGGTTCATCGATCGACTTTGATGCCTCCGGTTCATCAGACAGCGGAAGCGGGATATCAGCTTATGAATGGGATTTTAGTTATGATGGTACAACGTTCAATGTAGAAGATGCAGGAGCTACAACAAGCTATCCATTTAGTGATGATGGAACATATACAGTAGCTGTAAGGATTACAGATAATGCAGGGAATATCGGGATTGATAGTGTTAGTGTGATAATCAATAATATAGCACCTACTGCACCAACCGATATAGACGGTTTCCCTGCCAACTTATATGTTGGAGATACACTAACTGTTACAGGCTCTGGATCAACAGATGTGGCTGGCGACCTACCTTTGACATATTATTATAAGTTCGAAAATGTTGATGATGCTTTTGTAGTGCAGGATTGGTCAACCGACAATTCATACACCATTCAGGTTAGCGACGCTCAAGATACACTTAAAATCTATACAAAGGCAAATGACGGTACTGGCGGTTCACCCGAATACTCGAAAACAGATGAGATAGATAACACAATCCCAACTGATCCAACAGATTTAACGGCAGATGATGACCTGCAGGTTGGAGAAGATATCACTGCCCTATGCTCAGATTCAACAGATGCAGATGATGATCCAATCACATACGACTACCAATTTTATAATATAGATGATGCAGTCCTTGTTCAGGACTATACAAACGGTGACACCTACACCATCCAGGTAGATGACGCTCATGACG
>JBDRFR010000159.1:0-4502 GCA_043818675.1 Nanobdellota archaeon | reverse complement strand
ATTCTCTTGTTGTTGCACACCCTAAATTTGGTTGTGCTGGCTTTTGTTCGATTTCATCTAAATTGTTGATTTGTTTTTCTACTTCTCCTGCTTGTTGAAAAAACTCATCTGGGAATTGATTACCATGATGCATTGATTACTCCTTTCGTATGTTTTTTAAATCCATTTAACGACAAGCTAACCGGCGCGGCAGCTTTATGCTGCGTCTGTGTTCAGCCGCTTGTTATGCTAATTTAAAGTTACCTGGCAATGCTTGCCTTAATTTAATTTCCTTCCTTAATACCCACCAAAATTTAATAAACGTCCAAATAGCTGAATGTGATGGCTTTAAGCCTGAATCCTGATTTGAAAATTTATATGTTTCCCACGTAAATTGTTGCCGCGTAGGAAAACATACTTGAATTTCAAGTGTCCATCCCCTTGAAGCTCTTCCAAAAGTTATCCATTCTAATTTATATTTCATTAGCCTCTAACCTCTTAATGACTTCGCTTAATAATGCCTCATGTGGCCCAAACATATCTACCTCTGAGTCAATCGTAACCATTAACAAGTATGCTAATTCTTTGTTGGTTTTCTTCTCCAATTCAAGTGATATTTTTAAGCTTTGCTCAAATGGTTTGATTATTTTTTCAGCAAATTTATCTAATTTTTTTTTATTAAGTTCCATCTTTTATCTCATTTTATCAGCATAACGACGAAGCTAACCGGCTTGGAGGCGAAGCCGACAAGTCCGGTTGAGCGCCTTGTTAGCTGATTATTTAATGTTATAATGGCATTTTTCTATTCGATAGGGCCTGCTGATAATTCCCCTATATCAGTCATACTTGGAGTAATAGAAACTTTTGGTTTATTTTTTATCTTATCAATGAATTCATCTATATCAATTTTTGTCTTATACCAAGCACAGAAAAAAGCAAAAGATAAAATTATACACGAAATACCAATAATAAGATTAAGAACTATTGGTAATGTAGGATCAAATTTTGTTTGGCTATAGATAGTTGATATTGCATTAAGTAAGCACGGAATTCCTAAAGCGAAACAACCAATACAAAAATCTTTCCAATTATTTTGACAACTATTTTTAAGCATTTCTAATTCCTCCCCAGTTAATGAATAATCTATTCTGTCTAAGTCATAATGAATATAACTACGGGATTGATTCTTCATTATATCAATCCTCTTTATTATCGTTTTTTTCTTTTAATTTTGGATATTCTATTATCCCTAATGCAAGAAGCGAAATTAATCTAATATTCCCACAATTATTACAAATTAATGCTCCTGATGGTATATGTGGTGGGGGAAGTGAAAATCTACCATCAGGATTAATTATAGTTAAAGCAACTGGTTGATCAACAACACTCCAATTATTTTTTTCACAAATCTTACATGAAGGATCAATTTTTTTTTCTTTAAGTTTTTGTATTATTTTATCTTTTAAATTTTCTATAGGAATCATTAAAATATTCCTTATAAATATTATTTTTCAGCTAACGCTGAGTTAAGCGGCTGGCGCGGCTTTTTGCGCTGGTCAATGTTGAGCGACTGGTTATATGGATTCGGCCACCCTTAGGGCCTTGATTGCTTCCATAGCGGCAGAATCCTTCCATATTTCCTCTCTTGGTTTATCCCAATTAATACCTTTTAAATATTTTTTTGCCATTTTTAAGGCTTCATTTATTGAATAGAAAAGTTTTCCGAAAGAAGCGCCAGAGGGGATATGAGTTATTGTAAATTTGCTATGCCACATCAAATCAGAGGTAATAGCTAAAGCGGGCATCCCTGGGATTGTATAGCCAGTGACAAGTGACGGCATATAAACAGGCTCACCATCGGCATCGTGATGATCTTTTTCTTGCACTGATACAGTTATCTTTTTCATAATCCATTGCCCTTTTGAATCTATATAACGATGAGCTAACCAGGCTGGCGCGGCATTTTGCGCCAGCTCTGGTTCAGCGCCTTGTTATGTTTTTTTTACCAGTATCAATATTTAAAATTACACCCTTCACACCACCTATCGGTGCTCCAGAAATACGAACATACATCCCACCAGAGACATAAACTTTTTGGAAAATTCCTTTAGCGTCCCAGAAGTAAAGGTAAGGGATGGAATGACCATAAGTGCCGTCATCCTGCAAAACTTCACTTGTGTAATATCTCCTGCCGTTTATATTGACAGGGAACCCTTCTTCATTGGCGTATTGATTGCCACTAGCGACGACCGTGTATGGGGTTAATCTTTTTCCAGAACTTGTTACTTTCCCTTTAATTGTATGATATTCAATAACTTGCCCTGAATAGCAAGAGATCACATATAAATGTTTTATCGCCCCTGGCTTATTCTCTTGGTCCATTTTCCCAGCTATATTTTCCTGCTCTACTGTATACCCTTCAGCGTTTGTTTTAACTTTTACGGTTAATTTTTTTACGCCTGTAGCCGAAACTGTGGTATCAGATTTGAGGCTATCAGCGAAACAGTCACCAGCGATACAAATTGAGTACGAACACATCAAAAATAATGTAATTAAAACACCGACATTAAAAATTTTCTTCATCTTAACCCTTTCTTTAATTTAAGATTTCTGAATATGGCTTATACTCTCTTGGCAATACTTTGTCTGCCCCTTGGGGAAGTTTGCCTATATTGGTGAATCTATAGTTAATTTTAGCCATTGCAGCATTATACTCAGCGGCCAAATTAGTATAAGCTGTTTTTATTCCGTCAACTTCAGAGAGCCATAAATTACATTGTTCAGCGTCAACTCTTGCCCAATCTTTGCGGCTTTCCCCTTTGTACATCTCTTGAAGATTGTTACATTTAAACTTCAAAGTCTTTGCATCGGCTAAATGTTTGTCTAGCATAGCCGAAGCATCCTTGAACCACATATACCGATTTAGTAAGTTTTGGGGATCTAATTCTTGTTGTACTACTTGTTTTGCTCTTCCGCACCATTTAAGCCCCATTCCTAAAAGCGAAAGGCAAAACAAAGCACAAATAATCATAAAACCAATTTCAGCAAACTTTAAAAATTTCATCTACTCCCCTTTCTCCAAATATTTGATAGATAACGCACGGCTAACCAGGCTGGCGCGGTATTTTGCGCCAGCCTGGTTCAGCGCCTTGTTGGGTGATTATTGTTTAATTCCAAGGATTTATCCCCAAAGCATCTAATTCTTTTTTCATTCTCTCGTTTGGTTTCCTCTTTCCTGCCAACGCCTGATAAAAGAACCCTCTTGTAACACCAGCATCTTTTGATATTTCATTTAGTTGTTTACCATATAATTTTAAACAGAACGATACGCTATGATAAGGGGGGACCTGTTTATTTATCAGTATATTAAATATATCTTTTATTTCTCTTGTGTTCATTGGACACCTATGATATTATCGTTAAACGGGGAGGATATGTGCCCCTTTTGTACAAATTAGCAGGGTTTTTCGCGGAAATTTCCGGGAACTGCGAAATGATCAAAAGGAATATCCTCCCTTTTTAGTTTTAAATGTATTTATGCTTTTAATGCTCTTTTATGTAACAAAATAATAGCAAGGTAAATATAAAGTATGGCCGAATCAAAAGAATCTAAAATACAAGAAAGACAAAAGCGTATAGATCGTATTGAATACGCTAACAATTTCAAAATGACCAATTCAGAAAAAGCGAAGATGGAAATTTTTGCCACTTGCCTTGAAAATTTAGAAGATTCCATAAATAATAATTCTGATTCTAGCCAAAAATTAGCAAATAAAGTTTTTTGGTTGAATGTAATCTTAACCATTGCCACCGTCATTGCCACCATTATTGCAGTTATGGGATATTTTAAATCCCCTTAAATTTATAGCAGTGGTAATTTTTTTTAAATCCCTTGTAATTTGCATTATCATCGGATCATGAAAATCCCACACGGGGAATTTCCCCTCATCTTTAAATGGCTCTTCAGGGATTGCACGAAAATAATCTGCAATATCATTATCAACCAAATCTAATACTTTATAAAATAATTGTTTTGAATACACAAATTTAATCCTCTATTTTAATTGCTTTTAAATGCTTTTAATGCTTTTTTTAATGCCTTTTCCCACCCAACGACATGCATCACCTGGCGGCCGCCTAAAGACATGCCGCGCTACCAAAATGGCCAGCGTCGGCCGCTCTGGTGAATGCGCTGGTTATGTTAATATATAGGGGCAGTTGTTACCCCCGAAACATACCTCATACATATTGGTGTATTATGCCTATCGCTTCTATTTTTTTCCTCTATAGATATTAAGCGGTGCAGTTCCCTTTCAGCTTCTTGCTCGGTATCCCCGGAAAAAATTTGTGTTCCTTCATCCCATTTATTTGTTCCTTCTTCTCTCCAATAACATTTTATCCAAAAGGGTTTCCAGTCACCTCCAATATTGATAATTTTGTATTGAAATTCTAAATCACGATAAATGTCTTGGTAGATCTTGCTTTTTTTCATTTTTTTTATCCTTTCTTTTAAAAACATAACG
>JBDRFR010000158.1:0-5444 GCA_043818675.1 Nanobdellota archaeon | reverse complement strand
TGTTTCTTTGCAGATGTCAATCCGTTTTTTACTAATGAATGCGTTTGACACTTGGGACATAATTTGTTTTTTATCATAAAATAGTATTCTGAATTGAATACTATAAAATACTTTCTATCAGTCAAGTACTAACACTACCACTAATTCTGAAATTTTGTGGCCAATAATAAAAGGGTTAAGCTAACGCTGGATTGCGGGAGCGAAGGTATAAAGGAGATAGTAGTTCCTGATGTGCCAATGGGCTTATATTTATTGGATAGTGAAACTGCTGTAGAGCGAAAACCTGAGGAGGACTACCGTTTTCCAGAACGCAGAACAGAGATCGAGATTGCATATAGCATAATTTTCCAGCATATTGGCGATGTTGTAGATGATTATGAACCGGCTTTCAGAACGTTTATCGGAGGCAATAAAGACCGCCAGGAAGTATATACTTTAAGGGTTGGATTAATCCGCACAATACTAGACCTTGGATTTACACCTGAAGGGCAACGCGGACTTGAAAAAAAGATAATGCTTGAGGACGGGCATGATTTTAGCAGCACAGAATATAACCGAATGGTCACTTTTATTCGATCTAAGCTGCTCCATGGAATTTTCAAAACAAAGGAAATTCGGAAAAGAAAACAGAATACTATTGTTGATATTGTAGGTGAACATGTATTAAAAAATCACCGCCAGCACAGCGACATTGATTTGGAGACTAAGGAAACTCTTGGAAAGCTTGAAGATTCAACAATTCTTGCATGGCTTGGAAATCGAACAATATTTCCGATACAAAGCGAAGCTGTTCTTTGTGAAATTGTCAAAAGTGTGGATAAACTTGGCGGAAAAAACTACCTTGTCGAAGCAGGTTTTATAGAAAGGGAAGCAGGGGAGTATGGGAAAATAGATATGAAGCCGTATGGACTCACTAACAGGCTGAAGCATCTTGATCTTGGTGGCTACCCTATTCAAGAGAAAGCAACCTATAGATTTAATCCTATTACTTTAGCAGACTACACTGGAAAAGTTGTTAATGTGCAAAAGTTGTTTGGAAGATGGAAACGGAGAATCCAGGAGAAAGGCTTAAAAGGCCATTATGCAGAGGTTGACGAATGGGGCAGAGACGCGGCATGGAGAGTTAAAATTGGCAGAAGAGCTACGGGGGAAGTCAATATCAGCTTTAAAGTGCTTGACGCTGCATTTTATTTAGGAGGAGAGATTAAAGACTCAGACTTAAAGCCAGCGCTAAGAAAAATAATGAAGGTGGAAGAATACGAGCCTAAAGCATCCAAAAAATACAAAAAACCGCCTAAAGAGATGGTTACTGCTGAGATTATTGACCTAAAAAATACTTTGAACATTAACCTGCCAGAAATATGCAGGCAATACGTTATACTAGACGAGATGTTAAGGGAAATGATTGATGGGAAAGTACAACATATTTATGACAACAATGAATTCTCAAGAGATTATGATCCATTACAATTACAGGTACTTTCTGAACATGTAAGAGAAGTAATCAGTTTTGAAAGATTCTCTAATGTGTCCCCATTATTTCAAAACGCCGTAAAACCCTTTAAAAATCTTTTTAACCCTTTTGTTGCACCCGAGGATATGGAATTATTAAGAAGGTATGTACAGGACACAAAGCTCGATGAAATTCCGCTTGCCTATGCCTTGCACCCATCACCTAGCTATGCATGTGCTAAGATTATTGGGAAAGGCGAAACGCGGCTGGAACGCTGGATATGGGCTGTAGCTGGATTTCAGTCTAGCGTGCTTAACCCTTCAAGGGCAATGTTTACTGAACTGCCTACTCTCTACACAGAAACTGGAGAAATCGAAGCAGGAACTTTTAATTCTCTGGTATACGCTGTAAGACAACGTGAAGATAATATCAGCCAGAAGCTTTTCGAGGCAGTCCATTTTTTGAAACTGTATGGTGAATTACGTAAGGAGATGAGTGAGAAGGTTAATGTTTTTGGCCTTGACGTAAAGGCAAAGAAAGCTTATACTCTTTCAGCAAGCAGGGTTATCTCAAGGGCTTATACGCAGTGCGGACTGCCTGTCAAAAAAGAACCTCTTAACATTGATAAGATCAGACCAGAGACGGTTAAGACTGTACTTGACCAATGCGGGTTCTCTAATTTGACAGCTGTTTATGATAATCTGATGTTAATTAAAGAGCTGCAGAGCTATAATCTTAGAAGATTCAGTTAATCAGCGAAACATTTATTAAGAATATATCAAGATAATAATTCTGATGAAAAAACCGCTCTCAACAGAATCTTTACAGTTCTCGTACTCTGACCAGGAAGTGCTCAGAAATATCAGTTTTGATGCTAAGCAGGGAAAGATTATCGCGATAATCGGAAAATCCGGGTCAGGAAAATCAACATTCCTGAAACTTGTATCTGGAATAATACCGACGGGGTTTACAGGCAGCATCAGAATCTTTGGGATGCCAAGAATCTTTGAAAAACGCAAGATAGGGTTTGTTGCGCAGGAACTTTCTTTTATACCTGACTTAAACCTTTTGGATAATATTAAGCTGTGCGGGCTGAATTTAGGAATAACTGAAAAGCTTGCTGTTAAAAAGGCAAAAGAGCTTATGAGCGTACTAAGGCTTAACGAAAGCTTAACAAAAAAACCCACAGAGCTCTCAGGCGGAGAGAAGGTTAGGTTTAATATTATCTTATCAATCCTGCATAATCCGAAAATAATAATTCTTGACGAGCCGTTTGTCGGGCTTGATTTTTTGAACAGAAGGCTGCTTTGGCATTTTATCGGGTCAATGAAAAAACAGAAGAGGTCAATTATCCTCACTTCGCACCTGCTCTCTGAAACGCAGGAACATGCAGACAGGCTTGTGATATTAAAAAACGGAAAAATATTTTTTAACGGGAAACTTGAGTCGCTGAAAGAAAAACTCAAATTCAGGTTCATATTTGAAGTGAGGTTTTTGTACTTTTCAGAATCGAACCTTAACAAAATCAAAAGATACTGTGATTATAAAGACGTACAGATTGTTGACCATTACCAGAAATACTTGATGTTTGCAATCCCTGCCAAGCGGTCAAAAGATGCGCTGCTCAGCTTTTTTGACAAGCTTAAACTAAGCTATGAAGAGGTAAGCTTCAGGGAACCTAACCTTGACGAGATATTTTTAAAAACATGAAAAGGACAAGCCTGCAATTTTATGGATACTTAAAAAAAGATATCATACTACTTGTAAAACGAAAAAAGTATCTGTACCTGTCAATTCTCCTGCCTTTAAGCATCGCTTTATTGTTCCTGTTGATGCTGTCGCCTTCTACTGGCAAAATGAAGATAGGTGTTTGTGATTTTGACCAGACAGCTGAATCGTGGTCGGCATTTAATAATCTTGAACAGTTTAAGGCTGAAATACTGCCCCTTGCGGATTGCGTTGAAAACCTGAAATCAGAGATAATACTGTCAAAATATTCGCTTGGCATCGTGGTCAATAAGGGATTTAGCGAGAACCTGAATAATTTAAAACAGGCAAAAATCACAGTCTATTATGACAATACAGACATTGCGTTGTCCAACTATGTTGAGTGGAAGATTGACTCTTCACTTCAACCTTATAAAATGATGATCATTGATTCGCTCAATAAGGAGATGAAATCGAAAGTCAGCGCGATAAGATTTAATGTAGACCTGGTGCTTGAGCTTAGTTCTGCATCAACACTTATCAACTCCAAAATTAGAAAGATAGACGACGACCTGAAAAAACTTGAAGAGATGAACACAAATTTTTTAGTAAACCCGATCTGGACAGACCAACAGCCAGTGTATGAGAAAAAGGCCAACAAGGAGATAGGGATCACGTTCATATTTCCGATCATCGCTCTTTTTATATTATTGATGCTGTCATCAACATCGTTAATATACGATAAAAAGAATTATTTTATCGTAAGAGTAAAATCGGCAACCTCGCCAATAGTATATATTCTTGCAAAAATTTTGTTTTTTGTAATATTAGCCTTTGCGCAGTTTATTATCGTGTTTTTGCTGTTTTTAATGTTTGGCGAGTCATATAATGTTCAGGCGCTGGAAATTGTCAAGCTGATACTCTTTATCGGGATTACTAACAGCCTTATGGGGATGCTGATCGGATTTGTTTCAGAAAATGAAGGGATTGCTATCATGTTTTCATTGATAATATCGTTTCCTTTGATGCTACTATCAGGAATATTTAGTCCTTTGCAGACAATGCCTGTGGCAGTGCAGCTGATTGCCAAGTTACTTCCGCTGCACCACCAGATAAAGGCCGCTAAATCAGTATTGCTGTTTTCGGAAACAATCAGTTTCAATCTCCTTATACCGTCAATAATAATGTTGGGCGTGCTGTATTACCTGATGCAAAAAAAGAAAGTTTAAAAATAACCAAGTATTATCAAAGTAAAAATGAAAATTACATGGATCTTATTGATATTTTTGATCGTAGGCGCATTTATCATTACAAGCAGCTATGACCTGAACCTGAAAAGAACAGAAGACAGAAGAACATTTATCGGAAAATTCGCAATCTGGATCGTGAACGTTTTTAAAAACGCTGCAAAAACTGTTGGGTATGTTGTTAAACTTGACTGGTTCCCGGACAATGAGATCAATAATACGGATAAAACAAAGGTTATCAATTATACAAACTACATAGTAGAAAATTAGAGGTGATAGAAATGAAAGAGCCAAGTTCAATGGATGAATGCTTATATTTTACAAATAGAACACTGGGCGATACAGGAAAAGCGATGGCATGGATTATCAGGCCAGAGTGCGGCCAGTGTAAAAAAGGACGGATCGGAAAGCCCATTAAAAAAAATGGCAAGGTTGATAAGAAAGCTGATTATTTTGAGTGCCCTGAATGTAAAGCCCGGATGCCAAAAGAAGAAGCTGAAAATATTCTTAAAGTTGAAGTAAAGTACACATGCCCTGAATGCGGCAATGCCGGAGAAACTACAACAGAATCTAAACGGAAAAGCTTCAAGGGAGTGCCTGCATATATTTTTGAGTGCGGCAAGTGCGGGGTTAAAATAGGCATCACAAAGAAGATGAAAGAGCCTAAGAAAAAATAGGCAGCTGTCTTTTGGGAACCGATAAGAGATGAAAAGGCGGCATTTATCGGATAATTTTTTTTGAATTCTATAAACTAATTTTGCAGTTACAGAGCCTGAAACTGGCATGTTTTTAGATATATTCTTCTGATGGCGACATTAGTTTCAATTGAAAAAGGGCACATTGGTTGAAGTGGTAAATAATGTTACTACTATTTGATTAATATAACATACGAAGATTTAAATCAGTAGTTCCGACTCAAATACCAAGAATTCTCTGTTCTTGGAAAAAATAACAACAACAATGGGTTCAAACACGGATTTTTCTTTAGGAAAAATCCTATTCCGAAAGGAAATTTCCACACTTTGTATAGAAATTCC
>JBDRFR010000157.1:0-5543 GCA_043818675.1 Nanobdellota archaeon | reverse complement strand
GAGGTAAGACCTCATTTAAGCTTAAGAATCGATGAGTTAGAAACACCCCATATGGCTTTCATAAGGAAGATGAAAGCAGAGGTTTAATATATGAAAACATCAATTATTTTATCGAAGGGAAATAATAAACGGATAACACAGCTAATGAAAGGACAGAGCCTAATTTTTGTTAACGCTAAGCTACCAAAGGACCAATATTCATTTATAATAAGTTATCTTTTAGTGTGGTATATTAATGGCTGTAAATTTAGCATGTAAGATAATGATGTTCTGAGCATATATACATCAAATGCGGCAAAGTCAACCTTGACGTGATAGAAATAATTTGTTGGAAGTTTGGAAAGAAAATTTCCTGAATTAATCTATTTAAATAAATTATAACTGAAAATCAAAATACACACAACTCTATAAATGGCAATATATTTAAATAATTGGTTAATATGGATGGTTTAGTAACAGTTATCAATTAAGAAAAAAGCCAGAATGAAACAAGCTGACCCATCCAGAGGACAAGAGCCTAACAGAACAACGCAGGACGAAACTAATTATAGGGTAAACCTTGAAAATTACTTTAAAAAAAGTATCGGATCTGATGTGGAAAAGCTTGAAAATTTTGCTAAGTATGTACCAAGACAGTCGCTTACAAGGTTTATTGCAAAATATGAAATTTTTAAGAAAATATTGGACATTCAGGGTTCTATCATTGAATGCGGCGTTTATCTTGGCGGGGGATTAATGACGTTTGCTCAAATAAGCGCAATACTTGAGCCTGTCAACCATCAAAGAAAAATTATTGGCTTCGATACATTTTCAGGTTTTACTGAAATATCCAAAGAAGACGAAAATGGCAAGTCTGTAAACTTAAAAAAAGGAGGGTATGCAATGGACTCCTATGATGATCTTATTAATTGCGTAAAATTGTATGATTCTAACCGATTTCTTAACCATATTAATAAGGTGTCGCTTGTTAAAGGGGATATTAAAAAAACATTGCCTCTGTACCTGCTTGATAATCCACACACAGTTGTTAGCTTATTATACCTTGATATGGACGTTTTTGAACCAACTAAAACAGCAATTGAAAATTTTGTACCTAGAATGCCAAAGGGGGCAATTATTGCTTTTGATGAACTGAACGCTGATAATTGGCCTGGAGAAACAATGGCAGTGTTAAAAACCATCGGTATCAAAAATCTAAAAATTCAAAGATTTCCATTTGCAACGTCGTTATCTTATGCAATTATTAATTAGTTATACCTTTTGATGATTTTTCTATCATATGGACTATTTGCAAAGCTTTTAAGCCAGTCACGCCGTCAACAGGGCTGGGTTTATCATTTTTTACGCAGTCAATAAAAGCCTCAATTTCTGAGAGCAACGGCTCTTTTTTGCTAATTTGAATAATATACTCTTTTCCTTCAGAAACACTTTCAAAAGATTCTGTAAAATGCTTGTTTTTATTGTATGAGCGATTTTCATAAAATCTTAAATCTTGATCAAGATAATTAACTTTAAACATGCCTTTCTTCCCAAAAATGGATATTTCCCTTATTTTTTTTGGGGAAAGATAATTAATGTTTAAAATTGCGAGTATTCCATTTTCATAGCGAAGCAACGTGGTTAATGAATCTTCACATTTAGGATGGAGTTTTTGCTGAGTTTCTGCGTGGACACTAATAGGCTTTGAATCGATTAGATGGCTGATAATATCAACGTCATGGACTGCCAGATCTATTATTACACCCACATCATCGATTCTTGACGGGAAAGGACCGATTCTTTGAACGTCAATTTTGTAAATATCACCCAATTCATCATTCTCCAGCCTTTTTTTTAGTTCAATAATAGCAGGATTGAACCGTTCAATATGGCCTATCATGAGTTTGATGTTTGATCTTTTTGCTGCAGTAATAATATCGCCTGCTTCAGTTTCACTTAACGCTATTGGTTTTTCAAGCAGGACATGGATGTTTTTTTTAATAGCAGCAATCGCAACTTCTTTATGCATTTTTGTTGGTACAACAATTGATATAATGTCAATCTTTTCTTTTTCTAACATCTCTTTATAATCAAAATAGAACTTACAGCTAAATTCTGATGCCACTGCTTCCGCAACATTTTTGTCAATATCAGAAACAGCAACCAGATTTACATCTTTTAAACTATGAATAACTCTGGCATGGTTTCTGCCCATAAGTCCAACACCAATAACAGCTGCGTTTATCATTTGTAGTTTTTTTTGTATTCAGAAAATTTTTCTAATAGTGTGCTTTCTTCATCAGGCGGTACAGATTTAAAATAAGTGCCTTCAGTCACAGGTTCTAAATCCAGATTACCTTTGTTTAGTATTTGCAGAGATTTTATCATTAATTCCTGTTCCTTATTTTGAACGCGTAAAAAAATGTCCAGAAGCGTATCATCAGGGTAAACCATTATCTCTTCTTTTATTATTAATTGTCCGCTGTCTATTTCTTCATTTATTAAATGGCACGATACACCTTGTTTTAAGTTTTTTAAAATAGCCCATTTAATATTATCCAGACCGCGGTTTTCAGGCAGTAAACCCGGGTGCATGTTTAGCACACCAATATTGAAGGCGTCAATAGTTTCTTTTTTAAGAATTCTTGCGCCAAGTATGATGCCAATATCTAGATTATATTTTTTGATTAAATCATAGGTAGATTTATCGTTATGTTTAACAACATAATATGGCACATTTAAGCTTTTGGCGATGTCTTTTGGGTGAGTATATTCTAAATCTTTTGGTGCGATTCGAATTTTTGACTGATAAAAACTTAATTTTACTGGATCAGCAGCTAATATGCACTCTATTTTATAATCATGCAAAAATAAATTTAGCAAGCCTTCCTGAGTTTTTTTGTGTCTGAAGTTATAAACAAAAACGCCGATTTTCATTTTTTATAGCAATTTTCTCTAATTTTATCCAGTTTTTCACGTTTCTTAAGATATTCAGTAGTAAACTTAATAGTTTCTTCAATTTCTTCTTTTATATCTCTAGTGATTTCTTTTAGATTGTTTTGCAGAACGTCTTTATATCCGCCGCCACCCAAGCTCCATGAGTTTGGATGGATAAGGATGTGAAGTTTGTCAAATTTACCCAAAAATTTACAAATACACCCGTGTCTCCATTGATAACCACTGTCTGAAAAATATTTGTAACTTCCGTTAATTAAGTTATCATTATAAGAGTCAATTACATGTTTACCCAGTTCTTTTACCAACATTGAGGTTGAGGGGTTATGTTGAGAAACTGATTTTACAGTTGTGTTTATTGCCAGTTCAAGTATTTTAATGTCATTTATCACACCTGAAAGAATGTTTTCCTTATGAAAAACTGAAGTGTCATAATGTAGACCGATTTCGTGGCCCAGATCTCTTATCTGTTTTATTATTTTAATATTATCAGGACTTAGAGCATTGTAGAGTTTTGAATGAAGAAGCACATAATATGAAGAAATAATGCCTTCTTTGTGTTCCATTACTGCTGTTTTTAATGCGTTTTTTGGAGAAGTATCAACATCATGGCGCAAGACAATAATCTTTCCTTCTTGCTTTTTTACAGTTTCGGATACCTTAATGGAATTATAACCCTGTTTTTTTATCAGCTGCAAAATTTCTAAGTAATGTTTAAAAGAGTAATTGCATTTCATGGTTTAATACCTTCAATGGAGTGTGAATCGCTGCCAATAATAAACTTTATGTTATGGTTCTTAAGGATTTTAAAAAACTTTTCATTAGGAAGATTATATGTGGTATTATACTCAAAAGTTTTATTAGATTTTTGCGCTGCTTTTGCAATAGTATACATGTCATCATCGGTAAGTTCGATATTCATTATCTGAAGAATTCTTGTTGGATGGGCAATAATGTCTAAATAAGGGTTTTTTAAGAGGTTTAGAAAACTTTTGATGTAGTCTTTTTTAATAACGCCTGCTATTGATTTGGTTTCGGTTTCTTTGTAATACACGGCACTGCCTTTTGGGATTCTATGAAATGCGCCAAATATCAAATCTACTTGGTTCTTAAATTCTGGAAGAATGTCCAAGTTGCCTTTAAGATCTATAACCTTTGCTTCAATACCTGACATAACAGTAATTTTATCAGAATATCTTTTTTTTAATATATTAATTTCTTTTGAAAAGGCGCTAAGCCAGGCAGTAGTTCTTCTAACATGGTCAGTTATGCAAATCCTGTTAAATTTATGTTTAATTGCTGCAAGAATTATTTCTTCTGGTGAATTTATCCCGTCAGAGAATTTAGAGTGTATATGAAGATCCTCCTTCATCAAAAAAAATCTCCTCCCAGTATCTTGTCATAAAAATTTTGTCTTTTACACTAAGCTTTGGAATTTCCTCATCTAAAATAAGTTTTATTGCCATGTAAGGTATGTTAACGCCCGCGCCGCATAATAGCACAGAAGTTCCTTGTATTCTGGGATTTATTTCCAGCAGCATAGGCTCGTTTTTTTCTGACATTTTAAACTGCATACCAATATTATAATCCAGCTTAGTTTTGTTTGCTATTAATTCTGAAATCCTGATAATTTCTTTGTTTAGGCTTATCTGACCTTCAAAGGTTATACCTTGCTTGATTATGTTTCTGATCCTTGGGACAGTCAATAATGATTCACCGTTTTTTAATAGCATATCAACACTGTATTCATCACCCGGAAGGTATTCCATTACAATCAATTCCGGGAAATCTACGGCTTTTTCAAGAATATTAATGCTCTCATTTAAAGTTATAAGCGTGCTATCGGGCTTCTGGTTTAATAATAACTGTAGTCTATCAACATCTTCTCTAATGACTCTAAAGCCCCTGCTACCCCATGCAAAACCTGGTTTGAAACAGACAGGTTTTTTGGGATAACCAAGATTATAAACAGCATCTTTGAATTCCTGTAGACTATTTACAACAACCATTTTTGGATGCGGGATATTGTTCTTTCTTAAAAACTCGTAAAGTCGAGCTTTATTTCCAGCTATTTTTAACTGAGAATAATTAGAAACCAATACTTTTACACCAAGTTCAGTAAAATTGTCAATATTTTTTGCAAGCGGCAGCAATTCGGGGTCTGTTACAGGAAAAATAATATCAGGTTTTTCAGTTTTGCAGATTTTTAGAAGGCATTTTACATATTCAGGATCACTCCCTTTTGGGACAATATAATGTTTCTTGGCTAAAGCAGATCCTGCAGTTCTCGACTGGATGTCTGTTCCAATTATTTCAATATCTCTTTCATTATTTTTTTTTAAATTCTTAAATATGTATGGCCAGGCAGGTGCACCTGAGCCTGTTAAAATAATTTTGAGATTTTTCATTGTCGTAATAGTCTATATAGAAAAGGTATAATGTTTAAAAAAGTTTCTTTTTGTTGTAACTTGAACGCTTTGAAAAAGCCCACTCGACAAGAGCCAACTTCATCTTATTAATCCAAAATTAGATTACCTGTATGAATTAATTCCTCTCCTTTGTTCTTTTCTTATATTTTTCACATTTCCTTTTAATTTATCCTAACAATC
>JBDRFR010000156.1:0-3237 GCA_043818675.1 Nanobdellota archaeon | reverse complement strand
AGAAGATGGGATAAAAAACCATTGTATTATCCTGAGTGTGATAGAAACATGGAGAAAGAATGTGCAGAATGTCTATCATACTCTAATAGGGACTCTAAAGCAACATAATTCTAGGATTTTATCATGGGCTTAGTAGTTGCGGAGAATTAGGATAAATGGACTACATTATCTAAGAAACGGTAGATATTTCAATGGATCAACAAGTTTTCCTCTTTCCCTCATGCTGATGTGAACATGAGGATTATATTTGGTCGCATTTCCGGATGTTCCAGAATATGCAATCCTTGTATCATAATTTACGTACGTACCTATTTTTGCAAGCCCTTTTTTTAGACAATGGATATACATGTATGTGAACCCGTCATTTGTTTGTATCTTAATAGCGTATCCATTTTTTTGCCAATATTGAAATTTTACTACCCGTCCGTTTTTCTTTTTTACATAATAACCTGATCCTGTCACTATTCCTGGTTTAATAGGATACAGCTGAGTTCCAGGTTGGCAATACACATCAAGAGCAAGATGGATTCTTCCACCGGACCTTCTTGCATAAAATGTATCAAAAGGACATATTCTGGCCCTAACACCCCTATCCTCTGGACAATTATGCGTAAGTGATCTTTTATATCCTCCAAGAGGACTCAGAAACCTAGTATGCAAATTTTTTTTCTCTTCTTGTTTGACAGATCTTGTAACATTTTTTTTTAGAAAAACACGTGGGATTCTAATTTTTGTGCCATTTTGAATAGTTGCTGGATCTGCAATAATTAAATATGTTCGTGAATATTTAAGAATTGCTAGATTCAAGTCTGTTTGACCATAAAAAGCACAAAACTTTTTCACATCACAGTAATAAGTAATAATGGAATATAGTGTCTTTCTTTTTGGATCTGATGAATTAATAATAACGATAATATAACTAGCTGCTTCAACATTTATAGGTAGTATAAAAGGTAAAGCTGAGACAGCCAGAAATTTCAAGAATCTACGCCTAGATATTGCATTGACATACTCATTAATATCAATCAGTGCCATATCAGAATCTTCAACTTGCCCGCCTTCTATGTCATGCCTTTTTCTGCGAAGCCAATTAAACATAATGGTTACATAAAATAACCTATTTTTATAAATATTGGTATTTCCGTAAGAAGCCATTTACAATAATATCCAGTTATGACTCAGAAAATTAGTTAAAAAAAATTCTCGTTTTAAATAACCAAGACCTCTAACTCATCCTCTAAGTTAACAGCCAATTTAATGTCTTTTGCATAAAAAATAAGCTTTTTCGTGTTCAAATTTTGTAACACTTTTTTTAGGTCAGACAAATCATCAGTTTTCAACCTAATTAAAGTACCATCGTAAGAACTTGGAATTTTTGCATCTTTTATCACAGTTAACGTATCATAACTATTCTCATCAAGTACAATAAAATTGGGTTCATTAACATAAACCTTGGCCATCGTATTGGTTGAAGGAGGATTGTCAACGGTTTCAAATTCAATAAGTTCTCCGGAGTTAACAGTAGAAAATAAAACAATAAACAGCAATAATAATATTTTAAATTTTATCAAAACCACCCACTAATAAAATAAAAAATTGATGATATTTAAATGTTGGGTTTTAGAATGTCATACTTCTTAATTTCTGTACTCTTATCTTGGACGCTGGGTGAGTTGAGAATATCTGAAAAAAGCCGCCGCCTCTGAACGGATTTGAGATAAATATGTGGGCTGTTGTCTGAGTCTGGGCAGTTGGCCTTAGTGACACTTGGTCTTTTGATTTTACCAGTTTTTCTAGAGCACTTGCTAAACCGTGACCTGAATGTAAAATTTTTGCTGCTGATGCGTCTGCAATAAACTCTCTTGATCTTGAAATTGCCATCTGGATAATTGCTGCAAGAATTGGTGTAAGGATGGCCAAAACCAGAAATTCCATACCAGAACTGCCACCTTCGCTGTCTCTTCCTCCGAAACCGCCGAATATGGCTGCCCATCTGGCCATCATAGCAACGTATGAAATAACTCCTGCAATAGTTGCTGCCACTGCCTGTATCAAGGTGTCTCTGTTTTTAATGTGTGAAATTTCGTGGGCAATAACACCTTTTAACTCATCTTTATTTAATAATCCTATTATCCCCTTGGTAAAGGCGACCGCGGCGTGTTCTGGATTTCTGCCAGTTGCAAATGCATTACTGTACGGTGCATCCATAACATATACCTTAGGCATGGAAATGTTTGCTCTTTGTGAGACTTCTCTAACCATTCGAAAAAGATCTGGTTCCTGGGATTCTTTCACTTCTTTTGCCCTGTAGATTCTTAAGACTATCTTATCAGAAAACCAGAAAGAACCAAAATTCATAACAACTGCAAAAATAATTGCTATTGTTAGTCCTGATGGACCGCCAACTAGATTGCCTACCCAAAGAAATAAGGCTGTTAATAAACCTAATAGAATAACTGTTTTGAACTGGTTGCCAAACGACATGATATCACCCAATATTAGGTAATAATAGTGGGTATAAAAATTTAATGTTTAGAAATACTCTTAAAGTGCACAATATTTCCAAAAAAAATGATAGGATTTCAGTATCTGATCGATAGTATGGGCCCAGATATGGATTGTGCTGGACAAATCCTCAATGAAGAAATTATATTAGGAATTAGAAGAGGAATGAAAACATAACCAGCTTTATTTCCTTCGTTTGTAGACGCCTTTAAAACTTATATAGATAGACTTAACCCACCTAAGAACGATGAATATAGGTGGAGAGGAATGTACCGTGAATTGAGTCTGTTGTTATTACAGGCAGACTTCAATCCAGACTCTAAAGTGTATGCAGAGGACAAAAAATTGACACAAAATGGCTTAAAGATCCTGATAGGATTAGACCTGCTGTAAAAGCGTTTGCAGAATATCTACAAATAGATGCAGAACTACTTCATACTTATCTGTTTGAAAAAATGAATTAAGATATGATTTTAAAAAGAGAGAATGAATTCCAAAATATGAAAATGTGTAAATATCAGATGGAAACCGATATGTACAGAACCACTGCGCGTATTGAAGATACAACTATTGAAAAAACTCTGGAACTTATAACCCAAGTCTGACAGTTTTACCTCTATCTCAACATAAAACATAATTTGACAGAAGTACTTTTTCTTTGATATTATCTCTTATTTCTATGTTATTGCCTCGTTTTGGCAGCAAATCAATTGATTTATTGATTCAAAATTA